>NZ_DJGY01000009.1:53768-133123 GCF_002435675.1 Acetobacterium sp. UBA5834
ACAACATGATGTAACAATTGTCGGTACTAGGTTATTTTTTTTGACAGTTTGAAAGACAGTTTATGGCTGTCTTTTTTTGGTTAGTCGTTAATCAATTGGAAGGCTTCTACATCAAAAAGTCCCAGATCGGTCAGGCGCAAGGCGGGGATTACCGGCAGGGCCATAAAAGAAAGGGTGATAAACGGATCAACCCCGGAAGCGACGCCTAATTGATGGGCGCTGGCAATGAGTGCGGACACCTTTTTCTGAACCAGGTCTCCGGGCTCAAGACTGATCAGACCAGCCAGAGTCAGCGGCACCGAACCGATGATGCGGTGATTGCCTGCTACCACATAACCGCCACCAATTTCTGCAAGGTGCTTAACTGCCAGCAAAATATCCGCATCATTATCGCCAACGACAATCATATTGTGAGAATCATGGGCGACAGTGGTGGCAATGGCCCCATTGCGGATGCCAAAGCCCTTAATGGCAGCAACACCGACGTTGCCGGAGTGGCCATGCCGTTCAATGACACACAGCTTATCATAGTTTTCGTCGGGACAAAAGGTGCCATCAATTCCTGGCAGGGTTTCAATCAGATGGTGGGTTTCAATCTGATCCTTGATAATCTCGATCACATGATTTTTTTGACCAAGGGGGAGTCGCAGTTTTTCGGGCGTAAGGGTGTGGATATGAACCGAATCGAGCAGCTTAGGATCAATCGGGTGCTGGGGCGGATGGGCCCAGGTAGCATCATCCACCAGCCGACCATCCCGATAAACCTGATTCACCTGCATGGTGCCCAGATCCGATAGGATTACCAGATCGGCCTGGTATCCCGGGGCAATGGCGCCGAGTTTTCTGAGGCCATAGGCTTGGGCGGTGTTAATGGTGGCCATCTTGATTGCCTTGATCGGGCAGAGGCCCAAATCGATGGCTTGTTTAATATTAAATCGGATATGACCCTCCCGATGAATATCTTCTAAATGCTTGTCATCGGTACAGAAAAGGAATCGATCCATCGGACAGTCACTTTCCAATAAGCCACTGATGATGGCATGAAGGTTTTTGGCGGCAGAACCTTCCCGAACCAGAATATAAAAGCCCGCCCGCAATTTTTCAAGGGCTTCGGACCAACTGGTGGATTCGTGCTCACTGTGGATTCCGGCGCTGGCATAAGCCTGCAGGGCTTTACCGGAGAGCCCCGGGGCGTGGCCATCAGCCAATGCGTTGCGGCACAGGGTCAGTTTGTCAAGAATCACCGGATCTCCAGTCAGCACAGCGGGATAACACATGACTTCCCCCAACCCCAGAACCCGGGGATGATTAAGATAAGCTTGCATATCGGCGGCTAAAAAGGGTCCTGCGCCATTGGTTTCAAAGGGGGTAGCGGGTACCGATGAGGGCAGCATCACAAAAACATTTAAAGGAATCTGTTCGGTGGCTGCTAGTAAGTAATCCAGTCCGGATTTTCCAGCTACATTTACCAGTTCATGGGGATCGGCGATGATCGTGGTGGTGCCAGTAGGAACAATCGCCCGGGCCAGCTCGAAAGGTGTAACCATGGTGGATTCAATATGCATATGGGCGTCAATAAAGCCAGGGACAATATATTTGCCATCCAGATCCACTTCTTCAAGACCCTGATACGTTCCAATGCCCACAATGGTGCCATCGTTAACGGCCAGATCGCCAACACAGATTTCTTCAGAAAATACGTTGAGAATCTTAGCGTTTTTGAAAACCAGTTCGGCTTTTTCAAAGCCATTGGCGACAGCAATGTTTTTTTTGAGACATTCGTTATATTTTTTCATGTTCCATCCTATCTTGGTTCGTGATTTATTTGCGGCAAAGAATAATGCTAAGCTCTTATATGCCCTTTTTTTACAAAAAAATGCAATAGTGATATGAATCTAATCAAAAAAGGTTTATAATGAGAAGCAGAACATCAATTTTTTCCTGTACTTCAAGATACTTTTAAATTATAATTATTATAAAGTAGAGAGTAATTCTAAGAAAGTGGTGAACAAAATGAAAAAATGGCGCTGCACAGTATGTAATTATGTACATGAAGGTGATACTCCGCCCGACAAATGCCCGATCTGCGGGGTGGGACCGGATAAGTTTGTGTTAATTGAAGAAACGGAAGCTGTTGCCCCTGTTAAAGAGAAAAAATGGCGTTGTACCGTTTGTAATTATATCCATGTGGGTGATACTCCCCCTGACGTTTGCCCGGTCTGCGGCGTGGGACCAGAAAAATTTGTGCTGGTTGAAGAAGTCGAGGATGGTTTAACTGATAAAGAAAGAGAAGCCTTACAGACCTTATTATTCAATGTCAGCTACGGTTTATATATTATTTCATCAGTCAGGGATGAAAAACTCAATGGGATGGTCTCCAATACCTTCATTCAGGTTACCAGCACGCCCTTAAAAGCGAGTGTCTGCCTGGGAAAAGGAACCTTGACCTCAGAATATGTCCGGGAATCCGGCGTCTTTGGGGTTTCCATTCTGGGTAAAGACAATCATGATCTGATCAAACATTTCGGTTACCAGAGTGGAAGAGATGTCGATAAATTTAAAGATCTCAGCTATATTACCGGCAAAACAGGCTGTCCCGGCTTGTTGGAAACGCTCTGTTTTGTAGAATGTGAAGTGGAGCAGACAATTGATCTGGGTACCCACTATATGTTTATCGGCAAGGTTGTCGATGGCGATGGATTCAGCAAAGATGAACCGATGACCTACGCTTATTATCACGCAACCCGATAGAAAAAAACATGAGAGAAAACCATGCGAGAAAAAGTCGCATGGTTTTTTTTATTTGCTCAAAAGATCGTATAGGCGTGGTTTAATGATAGCGGTCGTAAAGCGTTAGCAAAATATCAGGTGGAGATATTGACAAAAATGGCGCTGGATGATATATTGAATATATATTCAATATATCATCCGGGAGGAAGCATGGCTCGATCAAAGGAACAAAATGAAAGAATGCGGGAAACCCGTAAAGAAAAAATTCGAACAGCTGCGTTGTCACAATTTGTTAAACAAGGGTTATTTGCCACCCGGATCCAGGACATTGCAGTTGAAGCAGGTATTGCCCAAGGGTTGTTATATCATTACTATGGATCAAAAGAAGAAATTTTTGTAGATCTAATCAATGATGCACTGGATAAAACAATTGAAGCATCCTATTCGGTCCGTGATATGGAGGCCGACCCCGGTGAAAAAATCCGCTTTGCTTTGGAGAGACTGGTTGAGATTATTGAAAATAGCCAGACATTTTTAGATACTTGTCGGTTGATTACCCAAGCCACCAATTCAACCGCAATCCCTCAGGCTGCCCAGGATCTGATTCAGGAAAAACGGAACATCCCATATCAGGTCATCGAAAAAATTATGGCGGCGGGACAAAAAGAAGGAACGATTATAGCGGGAGATCCTAAAATGCTGGCTATTTTTTTCTGGACGAGTATTAATGGCCTGGCAATATATTATTCTACCAATAATAATCGTGAGGTAAAACTGGATTATCGGGTGATCGCATCGATGTTTTTAGTTAAAACTGAAAGAGAAAGTGAGGAATAAAGTTAGAATGACTGCAAAAGCAAAAATGATGCACTATACACTGAAATATCGTCATCTCCTTAAAGGGAAATTACGACCGGAAGAGATTGATCACAACACTTCAATCGAAAAATTGCGTCGCGACTGTGATGAAAGTGCCACCCGTTTTTTTAAACCAATCCCGGGCATCAGTTTTATCCCCAGTGACTATCCGGGGGTTTATGCGGAATGGGTTGAGATTGAAAATGCTCCGGATGAAAAAGTGGTACTCTATTTTCATGGCGGCGGTTTTGTCATGGGTAATGCCCGGTCGCACCGAAATATTGTCGGGAATTTCGTCAAGTACTTAGGAATTAAAGCCCTGGTGTTTGACTATCGGCTGGCGCCGGAACATCCGGCACCGGCCGCTGTCAATGATGCTGCAGCGATTTACAGTTGGCTTCTTGAACAGGGGTATCAAGCAGAAAATATTGTCTTTGCTGGTGATTCGGCGGGCGGTGGGATCGCACTGGCCACCCTTTTAAAATGTAAAGATGATAAAATCCCCTTACCGGGAACCTGTGCCGTATTTTCGCCGTGTACCGATATGACAATTTCGGGCGAGTCCCATATAACTCGGGCAAAGGCTGATCCCTGCACACCTAAAGGGGCAAATGAAACCTATCTGGGCTACTACGCTGGTAATGGTGATCCCAAACATCCCTATGCATCGCCATTATTTGGCGATTTAAGTGGTCTGCCACCAACGATTATTCAGGTTGGTGATAACGAAACCTTAAGAGATGATTCGACCCGTTTTGGCGAAAAAGCCAAAGCCGCCGGGGTTGATGTGCAATTAAAGGTATGGAAGGGGATGTTTCATTGTTTTCCGTTATTGGCACCACTGTTTCCCGAGGCAACGGTGGCCCTGGAAGAGGTTTGTCAATTTATCAGAAAAAAACTGAAGGATTGAGATTTTCATCAGATGAGTAGTGTTTATTATGAAAAGCTGATTATGCAGAAAAAAGGTTTGAATGCTTCAAAATGCATGGTGTTATTAACGAATCAGCCTATTGACTGGAAAATTTTGCAAAGCTAAACAAATAAGATTTCGAATTATCCTTGCCTTCTTTTTACAGTACGGCTATAATTTAACCATACGGAGGTCGGAGATGAAAAAGCTGGGGATAATACTTTTGTTTTTTGTTCTGACAGTCTTTGGACTTTCAGGTTGCGGCATTGTCGACTATTTTACGGCGCAAAGGGAGCCCATTGTCGCTAAAAAACTGCCGGAAATGGTATTAAATGAGCCCTTTGTCATAACCACAGCCAATGGCGATTACAGTGTGACCATCAACGGAGCCAGAACAACGCCACAAAGAGATGCTAATTCCAAATCGAATCCCCAAGCGGTTATCTTTCTTGACTATAGTTATGAAAATATCAGCTATGAAAAGCGAAACAATATGGATTTCTTTTTGGCACAAGGGGATTTTATGGTTAGCGATGATGCGGGTAACGAGCTGGAGACTTATAATATAAAGGATCCCAAGCGGATGATTCAGGAAACGCCCATTGGTGGGAGTTGTGCGGCAAGTATTGCCTATGCTCTGGAAACGGAGAGTGAAAGTCTCACCGTCACCTTTGTCAGAGGAAAAGGCCGGGAAATTGCCCAGATTATTATTCCAATTGAAGAATAATGGGATAAAATTTCAAAGTGTTCCGATTTTTACAATAAGATCAGGATGAAATAGAGTATAGTAAGATCAGAAAGACAAAGCAGTCTGATTTCTTTTTAGGAAATCATTTGTTTTGTCTTTTTATTTTCGCAGAAATGAGCTTACTTGTAGGCGTTTTTTTTCAGGAAATAATGAAAAATATAACTCGGAATTTTTTGTGTATTGTGGATTGTATTAGTTGAATAATAATGGGGGCAAGGGTGCTCAAATATCCAAAAGGATGTTTGGGCATCTTTTTATTTTAAAAAACACACCATCGGGACACTTTTTCAATGACGAATAAGGTGTCAAAAAAAATTAAGAAGGAGATTATTATGGAAAATCAGAAAAAATTGGGATTAGGCTCTGCGGTATCAGTCTGTGTTGGTCTGATTGTAGCAACCAGTTGTTTGCTTTTACTTGGTCAGGGAATGGGTTTGGCAGGTTCCGGGTTTATCATCTCGTTAGGAATTGTACTTTTTTTAAATGTGATGCTGTCGCTGACATTTGGTGAGCTTCATGCCATCATGCCAGAGGTGGAAGGGGGTCTTGGACAATATACGCTGGCGGGACTCGGCCCGGTGGCATCCATTATTTCAAACCTTTCCGCCTATGTGATTACCATGATTTTGGCGTCATCGGTGGAAATGGCAATGTGTGGAATGGTAATCAATCAGATTTTCCTACCAATGATTCCAGCCCCGGTCCTCAGCGTGGTGTTATTGGCAATTTTATTTATGGTCAATTATAATGGGGTCGATATTTTTGCCAAGGTTCAAAATGTTGTGGTTGTATTACTGATCGGTTCATTGATTGCCCTGGGGATTATCAGCTTTTTTAATCTGGGAACGGGAACCGTAATTACCGCCGCCCAGCAAACACCAGCGCCGGTAACCGGGATCAGCGGCTATGCATCGCTGGCCGCTTTGGCATTCTGGTTATTCATTGGCATTGAATTTGTTATTCCCATCGCCAAGGATTTAAAGAATCCCAAACGTGATGTAACCCTGTCAATGATTCTTGGTCTATTATTGCTGTTTGGAGTTCAGGCCATGCTTGGGATTGGGATGACCCATTATGTTACCCTGGAAGCCCTGGCCAGCTCAGAAATGCCGCATATGTTATTTGCAGAAAATCTATTGGGTCAATTTGGTGTCTACTGGATGGGGATTGTGACCTTGCTGGCTGGAATCAGTACCGCCAATACAGTTCTGGGCAGTGTCAGTAAAATATTATCGGGAATGGCCCAGGATGAGATGATGCCGAAGGTATTTGCCAAAAAGAATAAACATCAAATCCCGGTGGCCGGGCTGGTACTGATTTTTGTCGGTGACCTGGCAATGCTAATTACCGGCTTTACCCAGTCTTCCGGTTTAGCCACAATTTTATTGGCGGCCTCATGTTTCTGGTTGGCATCCTATATTCTGGTCAATATTTCAGTGTTGGTCCTGCGAAGAAAATACCCGGATATGCCTGGCCGTAATAAAAAGCTGACCTTCTTTGGGATTCCCCAGCTGCTATGTATTGTTGGTAACATCTATATGATCTGGCATATTGCCGAAGGTGACACCCGATTGCTGGTCTATAAAATATTCTTCGGTCTGTTTGCAATCCTGATTGCCTACGCAGTGATCTGGGTAAAAGTGATTAAAAAAATCTCACTATTCGAAACGGCCGATGTTCATGAAATGAATTTAAGATGTCAAGCGGTAGGCGATACGGGGGTAAAGAATAAGCCGGTGATCATTGATTCACCAATTGTCTAACGTTAAACCGATTGCGTATCAAAATATTATAAAACAAAACAAACCACCACTGGTCTACTTTGCCCGGTGGTGGTTTGTCTTTGTGTTATAAATTGATTTTAAGTGGATGGGTATTTGATTGCAACACTTCTGCGAGTTTAGTATAATGAATGGCAAAGAAACGATTATCACGAAAATCGAAAGGATAGTCATGATGGATTCCAAGAATAAACGAATAAAACAAATGCTTACGAATTTTCTGATGATCTTTGTGCCGGGACTTCTGATTGTGACCATTTTTGCCGGGATTTTTATCAACATCAATATCGAAAATGGTAAAAATATCATTAAAATCAGACAGTTAAATAACAGCGAAATTGTTGGCGTCAACGTCAATTCAATTTTTGAAGATATCAAGTCAGATGGAAACATTATTTTAAATTCCAGTGAGATCAGAGCTTATGTGGGCAATATGACGGATGCCAATGTTCAGAACGAATTGAAACGGATCTTTTCCAATATGATGACCAACAAAAAAATCTATGATTCCATCCGGTTTATCGGTGTCGATGGCTACGAAAAAGTTCGGGTCAATGAGGTCGAAAATGGTACCACAGCAGTGGCAGACAGTGAGCTGGAATATAAGGGCGATCAGACCTATTTTCAGGAAGGGATCAAGCTTAATCCCGGCGAAATTTATATTTCACCGATGGATTTAAGCATGAAAAGTGGCGTTGTTGAAACACCACTTAAGCCACTGATGCGGCTGGTGCTGCCGGTGTTCAACGATAAAAACGAACGTCAGGGAATTCTGGTGTTAAACTATCTGGCTAAGAATATGCTGGATCAGATCGAAAATGATTCCAAAAGCAATATGGACATGAAAATACTGCTGTTAAATAATGAAGGCTACTATCTGCTTAGTGAAAACAGCGACAAGGATTTTTCCTTTATGTATGGTGATCAGCAAAGGATCTCATTCAGCCAGGAAAATCCGGAAATCTGGCAGGCTATCCTAAACAAAGGCAGCGGTTATTATGATGACGGCAGAGACCTGTATTTTTACACTCCGATCTATCCCTTAAAAGGCTATCAAAACCTGCATTGGGTCTTGGTTGGGGCTGTACCCCTGGATGTACTGGGGGTTTTCACCAATGAGGATAACCGAACCATTGTGCTCATTGCCGTTTTGTTGATTCTGGTTTTATGTATTATCAGTGTGATTGTTTCATGGTTGTTGCTGATCAGGAAAGAAGCCAGATCCCGGGAAAAAATAACCGATGGCATTTTTAAAAATGCCAAGGAAGGGATTATGATCATGGATGCCGACATGCAGATTGTTTATGTTAATAAGGCATTTTCGACCATCACTGGCTATTCCGAAGGTGAAGCCTTGGGTAAAAAGCCCATTGATTTAAAAACAGCTAAAACGCTTCGGGAGATCTACAGCAAAATCTGGGAGACCGTTAATGAAGAAGGAAACTGGAAGGGTGAAATTACCGATCAACGAAAAGACGGCACCACTTATCCCAAATATATTTCGATCTCAAAAATGTTTGATCGAAAAAGCAATACTCTCAGTAATTTTCTGGAAGTTTTTGAAGATTTAACCAGTGTCCGAATTACCGAAGAGGCCATCAATAAAATTAAACATTATGACGAAGCCACCGGGTTACCTACCCAGGTGCTTTTTGAAATGAAAGTCCGGGAATACATCAAGCAGATTGATCGGATGGCTGTCGTGGTGCTTCAGGTTACAAATTTTAATACGCTGTATGATAATTTGGGAAAAAAATCAGGTGCCATTTTAATCAATGAAGTTTCCCGGCGGATTCAGACTTTTTTGAGCGCTACGGATCTACTGGGAATTCTGCACAAAGACCAGTTTATAATGGCCCGTATCAACAGCAATGATAAGCTGGAAATGGGACATTTAATGAATAAAATGATAACCTATATCAGAGAACCGATCGAAATTGATACCGAGAAGGTTTACTTAAATGTGTCAATAGGAATCGCCGTTTTTCAGGATGACAGCGCTGATCTTGAAAAACTGATTGAATACGCAAATATTGCCAAAAATTATGCGCTGCAAACCGGCGATAATACCTATGTTTTCTATGAAAAAGAAATCCGTGAAAACTATCTCAATAATCTGAAACTGGAAACAGAGCTGCGAAGTGCTCTGGAAAACAATGAGCTCAGTTTAAATTATCAACCTCAGGTTCAGGTCGGCAGCAGAGCCATTATTGCCAGTGAAGCATTGCTGCGGTGGCATAACAAAAATCTCGGCCAGGTCAGCCCGGGGGACTTTATACCCGTCGCCGAACGGACAAATTTAATCATTCCCATCGGAAATTGGGTTTTGGAAGAAGCCATTCGGCAAAACCAAAAATGGCAACAGCTGACCAATGAACCTCTAGGAGTGGCTGTTAACCTGTCTCCAGTTCAATTTAAAAAATCAGATCTGCCTAAAATCATCAAGGAACTGCTGGAAAAATATCAAATGCCCGCAGAATTATTGGAAATTGAGATTACCGAGGGAATTCTGGTGGAAAACATGGTCGGAACCGGCAGCCAGTTGGAGCAGATCAAAGCATTGGGGGTTAAGGTTGCCATCGATGACTTTGGCACTGGCTATTCATCACTAAAATATCTGCAGAATCTGAATTTTGACAAACTGAAAATTGACCGGGAGTTTATTAAAGATTATCCGGAAAATGATAGCGGCAGCATTGCCAAGACAATTCTGAACCTGGCTGCCCAATTGGAACTTCACGTGATTGCCGAAGGCGTTGAAACGCACGAACAGTTTTTGTTTTTAAAAGAAAATAATTGTCATGAAATACAAGGGTATTATTTTTCAAAGCCGCTTTCGGTTAAGGACTTTGAAATTTTGATCACTGAGCAGAATCAAGTGGATTAAAGAAAAGTATCGCATAATGTGGTATGATTGAAAACGAAGGTGTTGACCTTAAAAAAATGCTTAATTAATGGCAAGTGTTACGATGATTCCTTTTTATAATCGATGAAAGGGAAGAAACGGTGAAAGGATTCAAATTGACTTTATTAGAAAATATTTTGTCTCCCCAGGATTTAATCGGCCTGTCTGATGCCGAGCTTAAAAATCTGGCCGGGGAGTTACGGAATCGAATTTTAGAAACGGTATCAAAAAATGGTGGGCATCTGGCTTCCAATCTGGGTATTGTTGAAACAACATTGGCCATTCATCGGGTTTTCAATAACCCGGAAGATCAAATTGTATTTGATGTCGGGCACCAGTGTTATACCCATAAATTGTTAACCGGTCGACAGCAGGTCTTTAGCAGCTTGCGGCAGTGGAATGGGATTTCCGGTTTTACCAATCGCAAAGAAAGCGATAAAGACGCTTTTGGCGCTGGTCACAGTGGCACCTCGATTTCAGCTGCCCTGGGTCTGGCGATGGCCAATCAGCTGGATGGCAAGGAGAATTATGTCATTGCGGTTGTCGGCGATGGCTCGTTTACCAATGGGATGATATATGAAGCGCTGAATAATTGTAATAAAAAAAATCTGCGACTGATTATAATTCTTAACGACAATGAGATGTCAATTTCAGAAAATGTCGGCGGACTTTCGAATTACTTATCAAAAATTAGAAACAGTCAGAATTATTTCAATTTAAAACACCAGACACAGTCGTTGTTACACAAGATCCCCACCATCGGCGATGGTCTGATTGAAGGCACCCGTAAACTAAAAAAACACATTAAAAAACGGGTGGTTGCCGAGAATTTTTTTGAACATCTGGGCCTGGATTATTTGGGGCCGGTTGATGGTTGTGATCTTAAAAAATTGGAATCGGTACTGAGCGAAGCCAAAAGTAAAACCAACTGCTGTCTGGTTCATGTTCATACCGTCAAGGGAAAGGGCTATGTCCATGCCGAAGAACATCCGGAAATGTATCACTCATCGGGTCCCTTCGACCAGGTTAAGGGGATTGAAAAAAAAGCATCTGAAGATAGTTTTTCGGCTCAGTTTGGAAAAATAATGGTGGCGGCGGCCAACGCGGACGATTCTATTTGTGCGATTACCGCAGCGATGACTGGGGGCACCGGACTGGATCATTTCAGCCTGACCCATCCCCGGCGTTTTTATGATGTCGGGATTGCCGAAGAACACGCCGTCACCTTTGCTGCCGGTCTCTCAGCCAATGGGAAAACGCCAGTATGCGCCATTTATTCAACCTTTGTCCAACGAGTCTATGATCAACTGATTCATGATGCGGCCATTCAGAAGTTGCCGCTGATCATGGCTCTGGATCGGTGTGGACTGGTACCCGGCGATGGCATTACCCATCAGGGAATTTATGATTGTTCTTATCTGTCTACCATCCCGGGAATTGAAATCTACAGTCCGGAGACCTACGATGAAATGAAGCAGAGTTTTGCGACCTGTTTTGAAGCGCCGAAGCTGGCGATCATCCGCTATCCCAAAGGCGCCCAGCAGCAATACGATCGCAGCGGTTTTAATCTTTGCGGCGAGTTTTGTTATCAGGACTTTGATGACACAGGGCGCAACCAGGGAGATCCGGAAATTGTGATGGTCACCTATGGCCGTATCACAAAAAATGTCTATGAAGCAGTCCAATTATTAAAAGCGAACCACCGGATTCGCCTAATCAAACTGATTCAGGTTTATCCGCTAAATAGTCAAAAAATCCTGTCGCTGATTGGTCAGCCGAGGCTTGTTTATGTTTTGGAAGAGGGCATCCGCAGCGGCGGAATCGGCGAAAAGCTGGCTGCGGCCATCGCCCAGCACGATGGTTGCAAGCCGGATACGATAAGAATCCGAGCCATCGAAGACCCCTTGATGGAACAGGGCGATCTGGCGGCATTAGATGGCTATTGCGGATTTTTACCACCGCAGATCGCTGCTGAAATCGCAGAAATATCGAAGGCAAAATAAAAACGGCGTAAGCCGTTTCAGACTGTCAAAAAGATAACCGAGTACCGACAATTGTTACATCATGTTGTACGCATCGGAGCGGACACGGCATCGCCTGTCCGATTTGCGCGTAGGCAACGAGCCAATCACAAGCTTGCTTGTAGTTGGCGACTGCCCGCGACCAATGCGAAAGGAGCAAAGCGGATTTCGCATGGCGCAGCGTACAACAGATTAACAATTGGTCGGTACGGCTAGTTTTTCGACAACCTCAAACGGCGTAAGCCGTTTTTATTTTGCAATGATTTGCTGGGCATGCCAGAATTATTATCAGATCAGCATTAACTATTTATAGACAGTAATCGACATTGTTTTAAAGACTGCATAAAGCTCACAGCCCTTGCTGATCTTCATGTTTTCCAGCGATTTTCTGGTAATCAGGGACATGATTGGAATCCCGATGTCTAAAATAACTTTGACGCCATCAGCATTATCAATCAGATCCACCACCTGCCCTTTAAAAATATTTCGGGCGCTGCTGGTAAATGGTTCAAGACTGAGAATGATGTCCTCCGGTCGGATTGAAAGCTTAACCGCTCCGGTTAAATCGGTGTGAACATGGATATTGACATCATCAATTTTGACAAATTGATCATCACCTTCCATAAACACCGTGCCCTGATACTGATTGGCGGAACCCTTTGATTTGAGTAAATAATTATCGAACTGGGACTGGGAAATGCGCAGATGCTTGCCCAGGCGATGGGCTTCAAGATCCCCCCGTTTGACCATCTCGTAAACCGTATTCTTGGTGATCTTTAGTTTTTGGCTGATTTCTTCTGGGGTGTATAAAAGTTCGTCATTCACGATGATCGCCTCCTTTTGTTATGTATCGATTGACTAATTGTGAGTTCGGAAAAACTTCTGAAAATTTTGAAATTAAGCCAGTCCAGGAAGTAATAAGTTCCTCACAATTCCATGGTTACATCTATTATAACCAATCCTGGGCGAATATTAAAGAATTAAAATGCCCATTTACAGTTAATTAAAGAAAAAACAGGATGTGAATGTACATGAAAAATACAGAATAATCATTTGACTCGGACAATTCTGTTTTGTATAATGGAAAATATCAAAACATAACAAAACATAATGAAAAAAGTGAAAAGGAGAAATGAGATGAAGTTGTTAAAAAGAGGTCTTGTTCTGGTTGTTTTCATGTCTTTGATTTTTGCCCTGGCTGGTTGTCAGCCTGCAGCCAAGGAGGAAAAGAAATCAGAACCGGTAGCACTGACTATTTCTGCGGCGGCCAGCTTAAAGGAGGCCATGACCGAAATTCAGAGTCTGTATTTAGAAGAGTCACCGGAAACCACCTTGACGCTTAATTTTGGTTCGTCGGGATCGCTGGCTCAGCAGATTCAGCAGGGTGCAGAAGTGGATGTCTTTATGTCCGCATCAGCTAAAGATATGACAACATTAAAAGATGCCCAATTGATGAATGACGATACGATCAAGAATCTATTGGGAAATGAAGTTGTTCTGGTCGTGCCAAAAGACTCAACCGCCACCATCACCAGTTTTGATCAATTGGTCGATCCAGCGATTACAAAAATTGGTATCGGTGAACCAAGTAGTGTGCCAGTTGGTCAATATGCAGTTGACGTATTTAATTTTTATAATATAATGGAACAGATTCAGAGTAAAATTATTTATGGGAAGGATGTTAAAGAAGTCCTAACCTGGGTCGAAACAGCAAATGTCGATGCCGGTGTTGTCTATTCAACCGATGCTCGGGCATCAAGTAATGTCAAGATCGCAGCCACTGCTCCGGCTGATTCTCATAAAGCGATTATTTATCCGGCTGGCGTTGTAAAAGCCAGTAAAAATAATGATGCGGCAGTGGCATTTGTAACCTATTTAAGCAGCGATGCAGCAAAAGCAGTATTTGAGAAATACGGTTTTACGATTTTATAAAGAAACTGGTGAGAGCCATCAGTAGTGATCATTTGCCCGCATCATCGCACAGTTTTATGTGGATGCCAGCAAGAAGTAGAGGGAGAAGTTAGAATGGGGTTCGATTTTTCGCCAGCATGGATTTCAATCAAGGTTACCTTGACCGCCACGGCCATTGTCTTTTTTCTGGGGCTGGTGATTGCCTGGCTGATGACCAATTATAATGGTCGCTGGAAGGGCCTGATCGATGGCATTTTAACCCTTCCGTTGGTTTTACCGCCAACTGTCGCCGGGTTTGGGATTTTACTGTTAATTGGCAAGAATGGACCAATTGGCAATTTCTTAGAAATATTTGGAGTCAACATTATTTTTTCCTGGTATGCTGCCGTAATTGCGGCGGTGGTGGTCGCATTTCCATTGATGTATAAAACCACCATGGGTGCCTTTGAACAGATTGATCCCAATATTCTCAGTGCCGCCAGAACCCTGGGCGCCTCAGAAGTCAAGGTATTCTGGCGGGTCGCCGTCCCGGTAGCCCGGCCGGGAATCGCCGCAGCGACCGCCCTGACCTTTGCCCGCTGTCTCGGCGAATTTGGAGCAACCCTGATGGTGGCTGGCAGTATTCCCGGAAAAACGGAAACCATTCCCATTGCCATTTATTTTGCCACCCAAGGTGGCGAGATGCAGGTAGCGTTGATCTGGGTGCTGATTATCTTTGCCATTTCGTTAACGGTGCTGGTGATCAATAATTATTGGGAGAGTCGCAAAAAGAAACAGCAACGGGGCTTTGGAGGTTAATCGATGGCGTTTATGATTGACATAAAAAAGAATTTATACGATTTTCAGCTGGCAGTAAAACTCCAATCGGAGGAAGAGATCATCGGTATTCTAGGTGCCTCCGGGTCTGGCAAAAGCATGCTTTTGCGGTGTATCGCTGGATTGGTGAAACCCGATCAAGGCCAGATTATCATTAATGGAAAAACCTTTTTTGATTCGCAAAAAAAAATCAATTTATCGATGGGAGCAAGAAAGGTGGGGTTTCTCTTTCAGAATTATGCCCTCTTTCCCAACATGACGGTGGTTCAGAATATTGCCTTTGGCTTGGATCATTTGCCGAAAAATGAAAAAAAACGACGGGTCGATGCGTTAATGGAAAAGTATCATTTGGGTGATATTGGTAATCGCTACCCGACTCAAATATCCGGGGGGCAGCAGCAGCGGGTAGCGCTGGCCAGAGCAGTGGCAGTTGAACCGGATATTCTTTTGCTGGATGAACCTTTTTCAGCACTCGATGTCCATCTTAGAAATCACATGATGAAAGAAATGGTCGAATCACTGAAAGAATTTACGGGATTAACCCTGTTTGTCACCCACAACCGCGAGGAAGCCTACCGGCTGGCTGACCATATCGCCATCTTTAATACCGGGAAGCTGGAAGTATTGGGACACAAAGACGTGATTTTCAAGCATCCGGCCTCGTTGGAAACGGCTAAAATTACCGGCTGCAAAAATCTAATCAAGGCCCGCCGCTGCTCTGATTACCTGTTGGATATTCCAAAATGGGGTGTAACGATGCAAACCACCATGAAAATTGTAGCGGAATCCGGGTATATGGGAGTTCGGGCAAATCAGGTCAAGTTTATCAATAATCCGGAATATTCCGGGATCAATCGCTTCAAGGTGTACATCGCCGATGAGAGTGATGGCCCATTTCGAACCTCGCTATATCTAAAAATTGGTTCCCCGGCTAAAAGCCTGGATGATTATCATCTTCAGGCGGAGATCAGCAGAGAAGAGCGGGATCGTCTATTTGATCAAGCGCAACCATACGAGATCGAGATCAACCCGGAATCCGTATTTTTTGTAACCGAATAAAACGAGCCGGAGACGGTCTCATTGTGAGAAAAAAAGAAATCAGCTTTTGTTGATTTCTTCAGACTGTCAAAAAAGCTAACCCAGTACCGACAATTGTTAGATCATGTTGTGTGCCTCAAGGCGAACAGTTGCGCTGAACGCCTATAATTAGCCGAATCTTTAATAGCAACTGTACGAATTGTGCGCATACAACAGATTAACAATTGGTCGGTACGGTAGTTTATCGACAACCTCAAGAAATCAGCTTTTGTTGATTTCTTTTTTGTTTGCAAAAACAAGGGATCAAAGCATTGCTTTAGAAAAACAGTGGGTATATAAGGAATGATAAAGAAGTTTGAAAGGCAGGAAAAGACGATGATGATGGAAAAGCTGTCACGGTTGTTGCATGAAAATCAGGGACGTTATGATAAAGGCTTACGGTTGCCCCAGATACCGCCGATCAAATCAGTATGGGTAGTCGGTCAATCAAGCCCGACTATCAAAGCTAAAAAGAAGCTGGTTCCTGCAGCGGAGCTCATTATGAAAAGTGGATTTAATGAAATCATTAATGCTTATGATTATTTTTTTGAAAATCCCAGTGATCCCGAGGGGGTTCATCAGGTGCGGGTGCGGATTCGCAGGTTTCGGGCTATTCTGGCTTTTTTTGCGCCGCTATTTAAGGCCGAACACTATCAACGGCAACAGGATACGCTCAGACAAATGGCCGGGCAATTCGGTGAAGTAAGACAATTGGATGTGTTGCTGGAAGGGATTGCCGAAATCGAAAAAGAGAGCGTTTTAGAGATCGATTGTTTTGGGGAAATAAAAAGTTTCCTAAAAGAAAAACGGGAAGCGGCCTTCGACCATTTAATGGTGGCACTCAAAACCGATGACTTTGCCCTGGAGTTACTGGACATCTGGATCTGGAAACTCAATGAGCCTTGGGACGAAACGGCGTCGGATTTGCATGGTTCGATCAAAGACTATACAAAAAAGCAGATTGCCAACTGGCATAAAAAAATCAGACGGAGCATGAAAACGCTGGAGATAAAGGATCAGCAGGCCATTCATCGGGTGCGCATCAAGAGTAAAAAACTCCGCTATGTTATTGAACAGCTGTCTTCGATTCTTGATCAAAAAACCCGTAAATCGATGAACGCCTTTGAAAAAATGCAGGATGATCTGGGCTACTATCACGATGTCTTTGCCAACCAGCACCTGCTTGAACAACTGGTCGCAGATTGTGATGATTGTCAACTTCATTATCAGGCCGGTATCGTCATCGGTTGGCAGATGATGGCGGGTAACCGCAAGATCAAAAAGTTTAGTGAAAAAGTCGGTACGGTAGTTCAGAAATAAACGTCAATATTTCAAATAAACTTTACAGTCAGCTTGTCAGTTGTAAAGATACGTGCTATACTTTTAATCATGAAAATCCGATTAAAGGTGGAGGCATAAAAAAGTGAAAGAGCGCTTGTTAAAAATAGAAAAACTCAAAAAAGAAAAAGATGCAGTGATCCTGGCCCATTACTATGTTAATGATGAAATTCAGGAAATTGCAGATTATATCGGTGATTCCTATTATCTCAGCAAAATTGCCGTCGAGCTGCCCCAAAAGGTGATTGTCTTCTGCGGGGTAACCTTTATGGGCGAAAGTGCAAAGATTCTAAGCCCCGAAAAAACCGTGATCATGCCGGAAGCCCTTGCGGACTGTCCCATGGCTCACATGGCATCCCTTGAGAAAATTGCCGAGGTTCGGCAGAACTATGAGGATCTGGCGGTGGTCTGCTATATCAATTCAACCTCCGAAATCAAAAAAGCGGTGGATGTCTGTGTGACCTCCTCCAACGCCTTAAAAATTGTCAGAGCCCTGCCCCAGCAAAATATTTATTTTGTGCCGGATCAAAACCTCGGCCAGTACATTGCCAGTCAGGTGCCGGAAAAAAATTTCATCTTCAATGATGGCTATTGTCATGTCCACGACGAAATCATGATTGACGAGGTAGAAGCGGCCAAAGCTGCCCACCCCAATGCCAAGGTGCTGGTGCATCCTGAATGCACGATGACGGTAATCGGTGCTGCCGATTATGTCGGGAGTACTGCCGGAATCATTGACTATGCCACGGCCAGCGATGCCGATGAATTTATTATCGGCACCGAAATCGGTATTTTGCACCAACTCAGAAAAAATAATCCCAACAAAAAATTCTATACCATCAATCAAAATCAGATCTGTCCGAACATGAAAAAGATCACCCTGGCGAAGGTTGCTTATGCACTGGAAAACGGCATCAACCAAATGGAAGTCGATGAGGAGACCCGAAACCGGGCCGTTCTGGCGTTGGAAAAAATGCTGGAACTGGCCAAATAAGGGAGTACCGGCAATGAACGGGAAAACCGATATTATTGTTGTGGGAACTGGCGTATCGGGTTTATTTTACGCCTTGAATATTCCTGTAACCAAACAGGTATTGATGCTCACCAAAGCAGCTGCGGATGAAAGTGATTCGTATCTGGCCCAAGGCGGGATCTGTGTATTGCGGGATGCCGATGATTACAATAGTTTTTTTGAAGATACCATGAAAGCCGGGCATTATGAAAATGATCCGGCCTCGGTGGATGTGATGATTCGCAATTCCCCGCAAATAATCACCGATCTGATTGCACTGGGGGTCGAGTTTGAAACGAAGGATGGCGAGCTGGTTTATACCAGAGAAGGGGCCCATTCCCAAGCCCGGATTCTTTATCATGAAGATCTGACCGGCGCCGAAATCACCAGTAAATTGCTGGCCCAGGTCAAAAGTCGACCCAACATTACCATCGTCGAAAACATGGCGATGGTGGATCTGATCTGTCAGGATAACCAATGTTCGGGGGTGGTGGCCTGTGATCGGGACGGCAGCATAAAGCTCTACCATTCGGACTACGTGGTGCTGGCTACCGGCGGACTGGGCGGGCTGTTTCACAGCTCCACCAACCTGGCTCACCTCACCGGGGATGCCATTGCTATTGCATTAAAACGTCAGATAACGCTTGAAAATATCAGCTATATTCAAATCCACCCCACTACCCTATATTCCCGGAAACCCGGACGTCGGTTTCTGATTTCTGAATCGGTTCGGGGCGAGGGGGCGGTGCTGTACAATCGCAAAATGCAGCGTTTTGTGGATGAACTACTGCCCCGTGATCTGCTGACCAAAGCGATCCATGAGCAAATGGAACAGGATGAAAGTGATTTTGTCTGGCTGTCGATGCAGGACATGGGCCGGGAGGTCATTACCCATCGCTTCCCCAATATCTTTAAACATTGTCTGGAAGAAGGCTATGATATTACCCGGGAGTGTATTCCGGTTACTCCGGCCCAGCATTATTTTATGGGCGGAATCAAGGTCGACCTCAACAGTCGAACTTCCATGGACCATCTTTATGCCGTCGGTGAAATCAGCTGCAACCGGGTTCACGGCGCCAACCGGCTGGCCAGCAATTCACTGCTGGAAAGCCTGGTCTTTGCCAAACGGGCAGCCCGGGACACTACTGCCAATTATCAGGTCATAAGCGAGGTCAGCCATCCCATTCTTGATCTGACGGAGTATAAAGATTTGGAACAGTTGCGCCTGGCCTATAAAACCATCATTCTGGACGAAATCGAAAGGAGTAAAGTGATTGAACGAATTGATAAAGCTTAATATGGATCCACACCTTTTACAGGCCTTGCAGGAGGACATCCCCTGTGAGGACATTACCACGAATGCGGTCATTGCCGCCGGGATCAAGGCCCAGGTTGAACTGGTTGCCAAAGAGACCGGGATCATTGCCGGTTTGGACGTTTATCGGCGGGTATTTGAACTGCTGGAACCCAGCGCCAGAGTAGAAACCTTTGTCAGTGATGGTGATGCCGTCACCCCTGGTGAGCTACTGGCGATTGTTTTTGCTGATGCCCGAACCCTCCTCTCCGGTGAGCGGACAGCGCTTAATTATCTGCAGCGGATGAGTGGTATCGCCACGCACACCCGAAAACTGGTGAGTTATTTGGCTGGTACCAAAACCAGACTGCTGGACACCCGTAAAACGACCCCCACTATGCGGATTTTTGAAAAATATGCCGTAACCGTTGGCGGCGGATCCAACCACCGCACCAATCTGTCCGATGGGATACTGCTTAAAGACAATCACATCAATGCAGCCGGTGGCGTCAAAGAAGCCGTTGCGGCGGCCAGGACAGCTGCTTCCTTTGTGCGAAAGATCGAGGTCGAAGTTGAAAATCTGGAAATGCTTCGTGAAGCGCTGGAGGCCGGTGCCGACATTATCATGCTCGACAATATGGATGCGGACACCATGAAAGCCGCCATTAAAATTATCGATGGTCGGGCTATCAGCGAATGCTCCGGCAATGTGACGGAAGATCGGTTAAAAGAGCTTGGGCAAATTGGAGTGGACTTTATTTCCTGCGGTGCCCTTACCCATTCTTCGCCAATTCTTGATTTATCGATGAAAAATCTGAAAATCTTATCGGATTCGTTGATGAAAAATAGAAATTGACGGCGCCATCATTGTTCACTATAATTATTGAGACACCCCCGACGCACTTATAAATGCCAGTTTAACAAAAATCTGATTTGAATCATAAATACCAGGAGTGTAAACCATGAAGAAACAACAGCGACAGGCAGACATTGTTAAGACCCTCCGGTCATCTCGGGAACCGGTTTCAGGTGCCGCCCTGTCAGAAATTTTTCAGGTCAGCCGGCAAAGCATCGTTCAGGATATTGCGCTCCTGAAAGCGGCCCATTTCAACATCATTTCCACCAACAAAGGCTATATTATCGTTGATCCACCGCCCCGCGAAAAGATCTTCAAGGTGTCCCACAATCATGAAGAAATTGGCGATGAGCTTTATACCATTGTTGATGCCGGTGGTTTTGTCAGAGACGTCTATGTTCTGCACGATATTTATGGAAAAATCCAGGTTGATTTGTTTCTGGCCACCCGGGCCGATGTGGATGCCTTTGTTGCCGGACTAAAAGAAAAAAAAACCAGCCCCCTGATGAAGCTTACCGACACGGTCCATTATCATACCGTGGAGGCGGTATCTGACAGCATTCTTGCGGCGGTCGAAAAAAGTTTAACGGAAAAAGGCTATTTAATCAGCGTCGGGTGATTTTAAAAATAAATATTGGGGTATGAACTAAATAGCATACAAAAGAAGGAAGACATCAGGAGGTTTTCCTTTTTTATTTGCACCGGAAAGTTCATTTCACAAAAATGAAGCAGACTGTCAAAGAAGATAACCCAGTATCGACAATTGTTATATCATGTTGTCTGCATCAAGGCGGACATGGCGATAGCCTGTCCGAGCTTGCGGCAGACAACAGATTAACAATTGGTCGGTACGGTAGTTATTTGAGAACCTCATTCATTTCACAAAAATGAATTGGGATTATTTTAACTAGATATCAACGAAGGGTGGAAAAACAGTGAGTAAAATAGCGTGTCAGCTCTGTCCGCATCATTGCAGATTGGATGAGGCAGAGATTGGATTTTGTCGGGCCCGGGTTAACCGGTCGGATGTGATAAGCGATTTGAATTATGGGGTGGTTACAGCCATCGCATTGGATCCCATCGAAAAGAAACCGTTGCGCCATTTTTTTCCCGGCTCCCGAATTTTGTCAGTCGGAAGTTTTGGCTGTAATTTAAGATGTCCGTTTTGTCAAAACTACGAAATTTCCATGGCTGGCAGTGAAGAAGCCCATGGTCGGCGGATGACGCCTGAGGATCTGGTCGGCAATGCCCGAAGACTGGTAGGCGAGGGGAATATCGGCTTGGCCTATACCTATAACGAACCGCTGGTGGGGTATGAATTTGTCAGAGATTGTGCCAAGCTGATAAAAAAGAATGGCTTAAAAAATGTGCTGGTCACCAATGGTTGTTTTTGTGAAGCGCCAGTCCGGGAAATCCTGCCCGATATTGATGCAATGAACATTGATCTAAAAGCATTTAACCAGAAATTCTATCAAAAAATCAGCGGCGATCTGGAAACCGTCAAACAGACCATTCGGATTGCCAGTGAGGCCTGTCATGTGGAAGTAACGACCCTGATCGTGCCAGGGGAAAACGACAGTGAGGAAGAAATTAGGGCTTTATCTAAGTGGCTGGCGTCAGTGGGAAAATCAATCCCCCTTCATCTGTCCCGCTTTTTTCCCAGACATGAAATGACCGATCGGAATGCCACCAACGTGGCCCAGATTTATCGACTGGCTGACATCGCCAGAGAGTCCCTGGAAAATGTTTATGCAGGGAATTGTTGAGGCAGAACAATGGGACATAAACGCTCAAAAAATCTAAACAGTCGCCTGGCAAAACAATTAAAAGATATCGAACAACAGATTCGACCAGCCACCGTTCCGGTCACCAATACTGAAACGGCGCCTCATTCAGAAAAAGCAGTGTATACCTTTTTTCTTGATCCGGTTGTTGCCACAGCCCCGCAGGTTGAGGCGGGTGAGATCAACCGATTGGCCCAGGAAGGCTATGGGGGATGGATTGCCGAGGATCCGAAGGAGCCAGAAAGACGGGATGATCTGATGCCGGAGGGCTATTTGCTGCCTGCCGGTAATGAACCGGAACAGCTGTTGCATTTTTTTGCCATCACGGATATTCATATCACTGACGGGGAATTTCCGGCCCACGGAATCTATTCAAAATTTGGTGGTGGCATTGTCTCAGTGTATTCTGAAATGATGCATTATACCACCCATATTTTAGATGGCGCCATTCATTCCATCAACGCCATTCATCATCAAAACCCTCTGGATTTTGGTCTATCCATGGGCGACAACACCAACAACGCCATGTACAATGAGCTGCGCTGGTCGATTGACATTTTTGATGGCAAAGAAATAAATTTGGATTTTGGGGTCAGTCCCAATCCCCGGGTTGGCCCCCGGAAGCCTTTTTATGACGAATTTGCGGCTGTGGGGCTGAATCCGCAGATTCCCTGGTATCAGGTTATTGGCAATCATGATCACAGCTGGCCGGATAAGCCGCTTTTGCCGGTATCGGATGATCCCGCCCGGCGGTTTCTGAGTCGGGCAGAATGGATGAAGGAATTTTTTATAACCGAAACGAAGCCCAGCGGACACGGTTTTAGTCTGGAAAACAGCCAGAGTGGTTTTGCCTGCTATAGCTTTGAACCCCGGGCAGAAAAACCGATCAAGGTGATTGTGCTCGATAACACCCAAAGGGATGATGATCAAAACGTTAAGGGATATGCCCATGGTTCCCTGGATCGGGAGCGTTTTGACTGGTTGGGGCAAGAGCTGGAAGCCGGACAACAAGCCGGTCAGCTGATGATCATTGCCGCCCATATACCCATTGGGGTGGAATATCAGGAACCACTGACCAGGCCGTTTATGTCATGGAGTACCCTTTCGCCAGTTTCAGAACAAGAACTGCTAAAAAAACTCCAGTCTTATCCCAATCTGATTTTGTGGGTGGCCGGACATCGGCATCGCAATACTGTAACCCCGATAAAGTCTCCGGATGCGGATCATCCGGAATACGGCTTCTGGGTGGTTGAAACAGCATCCCTCCGGGATTTTCCGCAAAACTTTCGAACCTTTGAAATTCTCAAAAACAGCGATGACACCCTATCGATTGTTAGCAGAAATATAAACCCGACCATCAGAGAAGGTTCCTTTGCCAGTATCGCCCGGTCTTATGCGGTGGCGGCCCAGCAGCTTTTTAACGGCCGGACGGAACTGCTCCCATCCGGCTCTTATAATGGTGAGTTGCTGGTTAAGACAAAAGCATAACCAACGACCAGCAAAAGCAATGAGCGACAGTAAAAAAGAGCAGCAAAGGTTTGAAACATCGATCAGCCGGTTTGATTACGGACAGACACGGGATTTTGAGAGGCGAACTGACAATTCTTGTGGAGGTAAAAGAGATGGAAGTAATGACGCTGATGGAGAAATTAAAAAACGGCGATGTCATGACTCAAGACATGCGCAGTGAGATTGTCGATTCATATAAACTGATGGATGTGGCTTTGGACTCCATTCTCAACGGACTGATGATCATTGATACCGAACTGCGGATAAAGAAATTTAATCATAAAATTTGTGAGCTGTTTCAAATGGATGAAGCCGCTATTTTAAAGCTGGACATGAATGTGGTGTTAAAAGAGATTGATGTCGTTGGAAATATCCTGATTAATAAACGAAAATTTTCGTATTCGGATATCACCCTCACAATCGGGTCAAAACAAATTGACTGTTTTTTGGATATTACCCCAGTGGTTTTTAATGAGAAGGTCATGGGCGCAGTGCTGGTGATTCGGGAAGCCAAACAGGTGCGCAAAGAAATCAATAAACTGGCAGGTTTTCGGGCCAACTATACCTTTGATAAGATCATCACGAAAAATAAAACGATGCTGGAGCTGATTAATACCGCCCGGCGAATAGCCAAGACAAATTGTTCGGTACTGATTGAAGGTGAAAGCGGTACCGGGAAGGAGCTGTTTGCCCAGTCCATTCATAACGACAGCCAGCGCCGCAACGGCCCCTTTATTGCCATCAACTGTGCCGCCATCCCTAAAGAGTTGGTGGAGAGTGAGTTTTTTGGTTACGAAACTGGCTCGTTTACCGGAGCCATCAAAGGTGGCATGCCGGGAAAATTTGAGTTGGCCAATGGCGGCACCCTGTTTCTTGATGAAATAGGCGAAATTCCCCTGGAAATGCAACCCAAGCTGCTGCGGGTGTTGGATGAAAACAAGGTAATGCGGATTGGCGGCAGTTTTGCCAGGGACTTGGATGTCCGGATTATTGCAGCCACCAATCGCAATCTGCTCAATGAGATGTCAAAATCGGCTTTTCGTCAGGATCTCTACTTTCGGCTCAATGTCATCAATTTACGGCTGTTGCCGCTTAAAAGGCGGCCAGAAGATATACTGGTTCTGGGCCGATATTTTCTGGAGCAGCTCAATTGCGAAAACAGTGACGTCAAAAAATTCTTCAGCAAGGCATTCGAAGAAAAATTGCTGGCCAATGAATGGAAGGGCAATGTCAGAGAACTCAAAAATATGGTGGAGCGTGGCTACTATTTGTCAGCCGGTGTTTTTATTGATTGCATTGAGGCACCGACAAAAGAGCAGAATGTCATTTTACCAGTCCGTGACAGTGATGGTGAAACTTTGAGAGATTTGGAAAAAAACAGCATCGAACAGGCTCTTTTTCTCAATAAGGGCAATGCGGTAAAGGCCGCAGAAGATCTTTGCATCAGTCGGGCGACCATCTATCGGAAAATAAAAGCCTATGATATTCACGTGACCAGTTTATAAATGAAGCGAAACGTAAACAGCAGCCCTTTGAAGAAAATTTTAAAACTTTTTTCGAAGGGTCTTTTTTTGGCATGAAACATGCTACAATTAGTTTTGGAAAGAATAGGAAAAATGAAAAGAATAGGGAGGTGAGCGTTTTGGCAAAAGTAAATCTAAGCTTGCAGGTTTTACCGGTAGTACCGGACAGAGAAATATACTATGTAGTCGATCAGGTTATTGAGATGATCCATCAGACGGGCCTCAAATATGTGGTGGGTCCTTTTGAAACATCCATCGAAGGCGAACTGGATGAACTGCTTAACATTGTTAAACGGGCCCAATCCATCTGCACAGAGCATGGAGCCGAGCGGGTGGTTTCAATCGTAAAAATTGATTACAAGGAAGAAGGCGTCACAATTGATGAGAAAGTATCAAAATACCAGTGACAAGCTGATTCCGATCGTATTTCTGCTGACCATTCTGATTCTCTGGGAGGCCGCTGTTAACCTGGGGGTTGTGGAGCGATACGTTTTGCCATCGCCCACTGACATCATCGCGGCGCTGATTGCCAATGGTTCGGATTTGATGATGCACGCCGGAACAACTTTTTTTGAAGGAATGACAGGGCTGCTGGTAGCCGTATGTTTATCACTGATTATGGCAATTGTGATGGATTTGTTTCCAGTGGTGAAAAAAGCCATTTACCCGGTACTGGTGATGTCGCAAACCGTGCCGATTATTGTGATCGCACCCCTGCTGGCGATGTGGTTTGGTTTTGGGATTGCCCCCAAAATTTTTGTGGTGGTGCTGGTTTGTTTTTTTCCCATCACGGTCAGTCTGATTGAAGGGCTTCAGAGTGTTGATGGGGAACTGATTAATCTGGTGCGATCGATGGGGGCAAAGAAGCGTCAGATCTTTACAAAAATCAAGTTTCCCAGTGCCCTGCCCTATTTTTTTTCGGGCCTTAAAATTGCGGCTACCTATAGTATTATGGGGGCAGTTATCGGGGAATGGCTGGGTGGAAAGGCCGGACTGGGCGTTTACATGTTAAGAGCCCGCCATGCCTTTGCGTTGGATCTGGTTTTTGCCTCGATTCTGGTGATTGTGGTTTTATCAATTGGACTTTTTTACGGCATTGCCGGGATTCAGAGGGTCATGATGCCCTGGGAAAAATTAAAGGAGGAAGAGGAATGAAAAAGAAAATCATCTTATTAACACTGGGAATTCTACTGATTGCATTAACCGGGTGTACAACAAAAGAAAGCGAGAAAATAACGGTGGTTCTGGATTGGGTTCCCAATACCAATCACACCGGTCTTTATGCGGCTAAGGAGCTTGGCTATTTTGAGGCCGAAGGGCTTCAGGTGGAGATTATTCAACCCAGCGAAGGCGGCTCAGCGGATCTGATTGCGGCCGGTCAGGGAGAGTTCGGAGTCAGCTATCAGGAACAGGTGACCTACGCCAGAACCGCTGCAAATCCCCTGCCAATTAAGGCCATTGCTGCGATTATCCAGCATAACACATCGGGCTTTGCTTCGCCGGTGGATCGCAACATTGTCAGTCCCAAAGATTTTGAAGGGAAAAAATACGGCGGCTGGGGTTCGCCTATGGAAGTTGCCACCTTAAAAGCCCTGATGGAAGGGGCAAAGGCTGATTTTAGCAAGCTGGAAATCGTCGATGTGGGAGCGATGGATTATTTTACCGCTGTTAAAGATCATGTCGATTTCACCTGGATCTTTTATGGCTGGGATGGAGTTGCCGCCGAGCTTAAAAACGAACCGCTGAATTTTATTAAACTTCAGGATGTCGATAAGAACCTGGATTACTATACCCCAGTCATTATTGCCAACGAAGACTATCTGGCCAAGCATCCGGAAACGGCTAAAAAATTTCTGCGGGCTGTCACCAAAGGCTATCAGTACGCCATTGAAAACCCGGAAGCCGCTGCGGATCTGTTACTGGTTGACAACCCCGAAATTGATCGCGACCTGGCGGTGGCCTCGCAAAAATATCTGGCCGCTGAATATCAGAGCGATGCCGAAAAATGGGGTTTGATGCGTTTAGATATCTGGGAAAACTATGGCAACTGGATGTATAACCAGGGCTTGCTGGAGAACCAGTTAAATGCCGACGAGGCCTTTACCAATGAATACCTGCCAGAATAAATGTGTACTCAAGGTTTTGGGGGTTACCAAAGAGTATAATCATAAAAATATTATACAGAACATTAATATTCATCTGAATCAGGGTGAGTTTGTCTCGATTCTGGGCCCCAGTGGCTGCGGTAAAAGCACGCTCTTTAATGTGATTGCCGGACTGTTGCCCCCGGAAGATGGCCAGGTTTTTGTAAATGAGAAGGAGGTAACCGGGGAAACCGGAAAGGTCAGCTATATGTATCAGAAGGATCTGCTGCTGCCCTGGCGCAACGTCATTGACAATGCCATTTTACCACTTGAAATTCGGGGCATTCCGAAAAAGGAAGCCCGGGAGACGGTCAAAGCGATGCTGTCGATTTTTCAACTGGCAGACGATGGGAAAAAATATCCCATTCAATTGTCCGGTGGGATGAAACAGCGGGTGTCACTGTTGCGAACCACCATGTTTTCACAGGAGATCATGCTGCTGGACGAACCCTTTGGCGGACTGGATGCCATTACCCGGATGAAGATGCAGGCGTATCTGCTTGAGATACTCAATAAAATTAAAGGGTCGGTCTTGTTTATTACCCACGATATTGATGAGGCCATTTTCTTATCAGACCGGATCTACATCATTAACGGATCACCGGCCCAGATCGTTAGCGAAATGGTGGTGCCGATTAAACACGCCAGTCCCGAGGAAATGATGACCGCAGAAGCATTGCGTCAGCTGCGTAGTGACATTCTAAAATGTCTGTAAATCTCCAGGCGAGCAATGCTCGCCCTGAAAACCGGATAATTATTGTGAATAGAAGCACATCAACTTGTTAATAAACTACCGTAGCAGTCTCATTTTTGAGACTGCTTTTCTCATTTTGAGACGCCAATTCTCATAATGAGAAAGAATTGTTCCAGGATCGGTTGGGTAAAGGCGCTCGGAAGCAGAAAGCAGCACCGTTTACGTAAACGTTTAAACAACTAGCCGATTCATCGGTTATGGCATGAATATTGCTTAACATATAGACAACATGAAATCAAGGAGGTTAGAATATGGCGTTAAAAGCAGCATTTATTTTTATTGCTCCCAATGCAGATCCGGCCATTCACCGGTCGGCGGTTGAAACGGAACAGGTCACCCTGATCGCTGTTGGGGTATCGTCCTACGAAGCAGCAGTTGCAGCAGCGGGGCAGTTGGTTGATGAAGGGGTGGTCGCTTTCGAGCTCTGTGGTGGCTTTGGAAATCGGGGGACGGCCATGGTCAGTGAAGCCGTCAAAGGAAAAGCCGCCGTGGGGGTCGTGCGTTTTGATATTCACCCCGGTTTGGATAATAAAAGCGGGGATGATCTTTTTTAACAGCATGACCACAGCAATTCACGTCAGGAGGTGTTTCTTATTAAAAAATTTATCATTGAATTTGGCATGGGGATGGACTTTCATGGTCAGGATGTTAATAAGGCGGCGGGAAAAGCGATTAAAGACGCCATTTCCCGAAGTTGTCTGATTGGTTTGAATCAGATCCATAGTTTAACGGAAGAAAGTCTCAATGAAAAAATGATGATCGAGGCAATTATTGGGGTGTCCCGGCCTGAAGATTTAAACATTGAGATGTTAAAAAAACTATTCCCGGTGGGAAAGGTAACCATTCAAGCCAGGAAAGGAGGATTAACAACAGCCGGTTTATTCTTTCCCGGTTTTGGCGATACCGACGATACCATCGAAGCCGCCATTGTGTGCGTAACGGTGAGTGTGTAGCGGAAGGTAGGTTGCAAACCTACAAAAAACCTGATAATGTGTGGTGTTATCGACGTAACAACAGACAAAGCGCATCATCGTTTAAAAAAAACTTAGCAAAGCAGATACAAAGGAGGAAATATTTTGAAAATCTCAAACGAAACTATCATTGAAATGTATGAAAAAATGGTAAAGATCAGGAAGTTTGAAAATAGAGCCATGAATCTTTTTGCTGAAGGTCAGGTTGGCGGATTCGTTCACCTTTATATTGGTGAAGAAGCAGTGGCAACAGGCGTTTGCGCAAGTCTACGGGACGATGACTACATCACCAGTACCCATCGGGGCCATGGACATATTTTAGCCAAAGGCGGCGATATGAAATACATGATGGCCGAGCTTTTTGGCAAAGAAACCGGATACTGTAAAGGCAAGGGCGGCTCGATGCATATCGCCGATGCCACCAAAGGAATTCTTGGGGCCAATGGGATTGTCGGGGCTGGCCATAATATTGCGGTAGGTGCCGGACTGGCAGCACAATATAAAGGAACAGATCAGGTTTGTGCCTGTTTCTTTGGGGATGCCTCCACCAATCAGAGTACCTTCCATGAAGGACTGAACCTGGCCAGTACCTGGAAGCTGCCGGTTATCTTTATCTGCGAAAACAATGGCTACGGAATATCTGTGAGCCAGGCCCGTCATCAGAATATCACCGATATTTCCCAACGGGCAGTGTCTTATAATATTCCGGGGATTACGGTGGACGGCAATGACGTTTTTGCGGTTTTTGAAGCGGTTCAGGAGGCCGTTGCCAGAGCCCGTAAAGGTCAGGGACCAACCCTGATTGAATGCAAGACCTATCGCTGGCGGGGACATTTTGAAGGGGATCCGACGGTGTACCGTCCCGAAGGTGAGCTGGAACAATGGAAGAAAAAAGACCCCATTCCCAGAGCCGAAAAATATATCCTTGATAATCAGGTGATGACTCAGGCGGAAATGGATCAGCTTAATAAAAAAATTGATGCTGAGGTTGAAGAAGCCGTTGATTTTGCCCTGGCCAGTAAATTCCCTGATGTTGCATCCGCTGTTTTAGATGTTTATACCGATATAGTAGAGGAGGGACGAACAAGATGAGAGAGCTTACGTATGGTCAAGGAATCAAAGAAGGTATGCGTATAAAAATGCTGGAAAATCCGGATGTCTTCATTTTTGGCGAAGATGTTGGTCTATTCGGGGGATGTTTTGGTGTCACCTCCGGCTTATTTGAAGAATTCGGCGAAAAACGGGTGCGTGATACCCCAATCTCGGAAGGGGCCATTATCGGTGCTGCCGTTGGTGCGGCAGCGGTTGGCTTGCGACCGATTCCCGAGCTGATGTTTGTTGACTTTGCCACTGTCGGGATGGATCAGCTGGTTAACCAGGCTGCTAAAATGCGTTATATGTTTGGTGGTAAATTAAAACTGCCAATGGTAGTACGACTACCGTCCGGTGGTGGGGTGGCAGCGGCAGCCCAGCACTCCCAATCACTGGAAGCCTGGTTTACCCATGTGCCGGGTTTAAAGGTCGTTTATCCCTCGAATGCCCAGGATGCCATCGGATTGATGCTGACAGCCATCGATGATGATAACCCGGTAATTTATCTGGAAAATAAAACCCTCTATGCGGTGACCGGTCAGGTTGAAGATGAAGTCAAACCAATTCCACTGGGTAAAGCCAATATCAAGCGGGAAGGGAGTGATGTCACCATCATTACCTATGGCAAACAGGTATACGACTCCCTCAAAGCAGCTGAGCTGCTAGAAAAAGATGGCATTGATGCTGAAGTCATCGATTTACGTTCCCTCTATCCGCTGGATAAAGAAGCGATCTTTGAATCGGTCAAGAAAACCCATAAGGTGGTCATTGTCTCCGAAGAAGCTAAACGGGGCAGTTATGCCGGTGAACTGGCTGCGATTATTGCCGATGAGTGTTTCTATGAATGTGATGCTCCGATTAAGCGGGTTTGCGCATTGAACACCCCGATTCCGTTTTCTGGCAATCTGGAAGCCTATGTGTTGCCCAATGCCGACGATGTGGTTGAGGCGGTCAAATCGTTATTCTAAGGTGGGTAATTGAATCGGCCAGACGGGCCAGGGTTCTGGAAATAGTGGAGTGCACAGCGATGATCTTATTTCCAGAACTTTTTTTAAACAAAAGACAGAAAAAGGTGGTGGACATATGAATTCAATTGGAATCATTGCCAATCCGGCATCCGGGAAAGATATCAGGCGGCTGGTTTCCCATGCTACGGTGATTGATAATAACGAAAAGATCAATATTGTTGAACGGATTATACTGGGAGCCCAGCAAAATGGCGTCAAAAAAGTATACATGATGCCAGATCCCTATAATATGGGCTATCGGGTGGAGGATAAGCTTAAAACCTCCGGCGAGCTTAAATGTGAGATCGAAGTGTTTGATTTTTATAAGGAAGACACCGTGGAAGATACCTATAAAGCGGTGCAAATGATGAATGAGAAAAACGTCGGCTGCATTGTCACGTTGGGAGGTGACGGCACCAATCGGGCGGTGGCTAAGGATATTAAGGAAATCCCACTGATTTCGATTTCCACAGGGACGAATAATGTCTATCCGGATATGATTGAAGGAACCATTGCTGGCATCGCAGCGGCCGTGGTCGCTTCCCAACAATTTGATAAAGCGGCTTATTCAAATAGAGATAAGATTATTGAGATTGAGACAGCGGGGCAACTTAAGGATATTGCCCTGATCGATGCGGTGATTTCCCGGGATATCTTCGTGGGTTCCCGGGCGATCTGGAAAGTTGAGGATATTGAGAAAATATTTGTGGCCCGGAGTCATCCGGCCTCAATTGGTTTTTCGGCGGTGGTGGGGGGAAAAACCATTATCACCGAAGCGGACAATTTTGGTGCTTATGTCAGCATTGATAAAAATGCCCCCAAAATTAAGATTCCCATGGCAGCGGGGATTGTGTTGCCAATTGGTACCAGTGAGCCGGTGATCTTAACGTTTAGCGAAGTCTATACCTTTACCACCTACTGTCGGGGCACCATTGCCCTGGATGGGGAGCGGGAAATTGAATTTCATCAGAATCAGACTTTTACCTTTAAACTAAGCCGCAATGGGCCCTGGCATGTGGATGTGAAAAAAGCCATCGAAGTGGGACAGCAAAACGGATTTTTCAAGGTTTGATGTTTAAATTTTCATAGAGTTATGTGATTTCAGAATTACAGGAGGAATGCATTATGGCCAAGTTTTTAGTGATGCCCAAGCTGGGATTGACGATGACTGAAGGCAATATTGCCAACTGGCGAAAAGCAGAAGGCGACAGCGTTGCGATGGGCGAAATTATCTTTGATGTGGAAACCGATAAAATAACCAAGGAATTTGAATCTCCGGGGGCTGGCATCATCAGAAAGATACTGGTCGAAGAGGGCACCGTGGCAGTGCTAAAACCGATTGCCATTCTGGGAACAGCTGAAGAAGATATAACTGCATTGCTGGCCGAGGCCGAAAATTTGACTGACAGCCCAGCCAGCGAAGTTAAATCCACCGCAGCAGAACCGGATTCGGTGGTTGCTACATCATCGCAACCGGTCGCTGGGGGCCGCATCAAAGCATCAGCCCGAACCAAAAAAATTGCGGCTGAGCAAAATATCGATCTTGCCCAGGTAACCGGGACGGGCCCCCAGGGGGCCATTACGGAAAAAGATGTTAATGAGTTTGCGTTAAGAGCAAAAACAGCAGCCCCCAAAATATCGCCGACGGCCGGGGTGATTGCTGATGGTTTAGGCATCGATCCGGGACAGATTAGCAAGGACGGCCGGATTATGAAGGCCGATGTGCTGGCTTTTAAACAAAAAGCTGATTTACTACGATTTGCCGATCCACAGGAGAGTAGCAAACCGATGTCGGCGATGCGAAAAATTATTGCCAGCCGGATGTCAGCCAGCCAGGAAACGGCTGCTACAGTTAATTACAACCAGCGGGTGGATACCACCGCCATGAAACAGCTAAGGGAAGAATTAAAAAACTCTGCCAAAATTACCTATACCGATATTCTGGTTAAGATTTTAGCCCGGGTGCTGTTGGAGTTTCCGCTTTTAAACAGCTCGATAGTCGGCACTGACATTGTCACCCGCAATTATGTCAATATTGGGGTGGCGGTTGCCCTGCCGGATGGATTGATAGTGCCGGTGGTCAAATTCGCCAATAAATTAGATCTGGGCGAGATTTCCCGGGAAATCAAAGCCCTGGCCGAAAAAGCCCGAAATAATGAACTGGAAAGCGATGAAATTACCGGGGGCACTTTTACCATCACCAATATCGGGATGTATGGCATGGAATCCTTCACGCCGATTATTAATCAGCCTGAGGTGGCCATATTAGGGATTAATACCATAATCGACACCCCGATGGTGGTGGATGGCCAGGTGGTTATTAAACCAATGATGAACCTGAGTTTAACAGCTGATCACCGGGTGGTTGATGGCTCGGTGGCGGCGCAGTTTGTTGCCCGTCTCAAGGAGCTCATTGAAAAACCGGGACTTCTGCTCTTGTAATGGAGGTGGAATCATGAAGATTATTATAATTGGCGGTGGCCCGGGGGGGTATGTGGCAGCGATTCGGGCGGCCCAGTTAGGTGCTGCGGTAACCCTGATTGAAAACAAATATCTGGGCGGCACTTGTCTTAATGTCGGTTGTATTCCCACCAAGGTGCTCCTCCATACCACCGAACTGCTGGACGTTCTTAAACATGATGCCAAGGAACTTGGCATCACACTTTCAGACTATCACGGTGACTGGCCAAAGCTGCAGAAAAGAAAAACAAAAATCATCAAAAAACTGGTCGGTGGGGTCAACGGATTATTAAAGAACAATGGGATTACCAAAATAATGGGCACCGCTGTTTTTGTGAATGCGCATCAAATTAAGGTCATCAGTGAAAATCAGGACGAAATAAACAACGCAGCAACTGTCATCGATTTTGATTTTGCCATCATTGCCACCGGCTCAAAACCAGTGATACCACCGATACCGGGGAGCAATCATCCGGATGTGATCACCAGTGACACGGCTCTGTCATTGGATGCTGTGCCGGAAAGCCTGGGCATTATTGGCGGCGGCGTCATTGGCTGTGAATTTGCCAGTATCTACAATGCCTTTGGCTGTAAGGTAACAATCATCGAGATGCTACCGGAAATTGTTGCCAACATGGACCGTGATATTGTCAAGCCGCTCAAAGAAAAACTGCTAAAAGATGGGGTCGATATTTTTACCAGCACCAGAGTCGAGTCAATTCAGGAAAGTGCTGGCGGTTTAACCGTTACAACCAGCTCGCAGACCGGTGAAAAAACCATTACCGCCAAAAAAGTGCTCTTGTCAGTGGGCCGAAAACCGGAGCTTAGTACCCTTAACTTGGATCTGGCTGGTATAAAAACCGCCCGTGGGGCGATTGTTGTCAATCAAAAAATGCAGACCAATGTCCCGCATATCTATGCCATTGGCGATTGCAATGGCGGGGTAATGCTGGCCCATGTGGCCTCAGCTGAAGGAATTTTGGCGGTGGAAACGATCATGGGGAAAAGATCACAAATTGATTTTAAAACCATTCCCTATTGCGTTTATACCAAACCGGAATTGGCCAGTGTCGGGCTGACCGAAGCCCAGGCCCGAGAAGCGGGCTATGACGTAAAAGTCGGCATTTTTCCCATGGCCGTCAATGGTAAAGCAATGATCATGGGTGAAACAACCGGGGTCGTCAAATACGTAACCGATGCCGCTACTGGCGAAATTCTGGGACTGCACATGGCCGGTCCCCGGGCTACCGATCTGATTGTTGAAGGCGCCCTGGCCATCCGCCTGGAAGCCACCGTGGCCGAGCTGATGGCTACCATCCACGCCCATCCCACTGTCGGCGAAGCACTGATGGAAGCCGCCCATGCCGTCGATGGTCACGCCATCCACCTGATGAGCGATGCGGTAAAAAAGGAATGAGTGTTGGAAATAAAAAACAAGTGGCCTTAAAACCACTTGTTTTTTTTGAAATACAGCAGGGTGCCGGCCACCACGACGATGCATAAACCAATCACAAACGGGTAGCCGTACTCCCAATGAAATTCCGGCATCATGATGTTCATGCCGTACCAGCCGACAATCAGGGTCAGGGGCAGAAAAATAGATGTGACGACAGTGAAAATTTTCATGACATTATTCAGGTTAATATCGAGCTGCGCCTGGTAGGCCTCCCGCACCTGAGTGCCGTAATCCCGGAGGTTCAGCACATTGGTAAAAAGTCGGTTGATGCGATTGGTGAGAATTTTAAAATAGCGGAGATCTTTTTTATCGATCAGATTATTTTCATTTTCTTCAATGGCCTCAGAAATTTCAAAAAGTTGTTCATAATATTGTTTCAGACTTAATAGACGCTTGCGAAACGTGATCAGATAGTCGACCAGGTCATTTTTAATGGCGACAATAAATTCTTCTTCCAGCCCGGAGATTTCTTCCTCAATCGCAATCAATACATCCCGATCATCGTAGGTCAGCTTGTCAAAAAAGAGGTGAAAAAATTTGCTTAGATCGGATATCTGGATATCGGCCGTCTTGATGGTGTCAACCAGGTCAGCGAAATAGGTAATCCGATCCGAGGCGAAAACAAGCAGGTTGGCACGGAAATAAATTCCGATCCGTTTTGGTTTGACTGTACCGGAAATGGCATCCGGAATTGACAGGGTAATGAAATCAAAACCATCGTGACTTTCAAACTTACAGGAGTTACCGCTGATGCATTCTTCAACCAGTCGTGATCCGATATTCAATTGGGCACTTACCGCTACGAGCTCACTAAAATCGAGGATACACAGGTGCTTCTGGTCAGAGCTGGCAAAAGACTGTGAGGGGGAAACAGCTGTTAGTTGACCTGCCGTCAGTTTATAAGCCAGCATTTTTAACCTTCAGCTGGGGTTTATTGCGGATCAGTGCTTCCGGGTTCTTGGAATTCGCTGTTTTATGGACTTCGATATCAAAGAGGTTGAGGGCTTCCAGCAGTGAGCGCAGTTTGGCATAGCCGTAATTTTTACTTTTAAAGGTGGGGTGCTTCTGGGCGATTTGGGAACCAACCAGGCCCAGATTGGCCCAACCGGATGGGTCAGCATTTTCTGAAACGATTAACTGAAAGGATTGGATCAGCTCTTTTTTGAGTTGAATGTCTTTTTGCGATGATCCGTTTTTTTCAGAAGTGATGTTGCGGATCACGTATTTGACATTTTGAGAATTGGCGGTTCGGCGGGTTGTCAGTTCAAATTTGTCCAGTGAGGAAAGCAGCGAGCGCAGTTTGGAATAACCATAATTGCGGCTGTCAAAATCTGGATAGCGGTTGTTGAGGCGGGAGCCAACCAGACCCAGATCGGCCCAGCCTTCTTCATCCGAGTTATCGTTGATAATTGTTTTAATCGATTGGATCAGTTGTTTTTTGGAGGCCATTCCTTCTTTGGCAGAAGACTGCTTTTGGTTTAATATTTCTTCCGGTTGAGAAGAATCCGGGTCAGCTGCCAGAACTTCCAGATATTTAAATTTTTCACAGGCCGAGATAAAGGGGGTGGGGGTTTTCTTTTCACCCATCCCCACCACATACATTCCGGCTTCCCGGAGCCGGGTCGCCAGACGGGTGAAGTCGCTGTCACTGGAGACGATACAGAATCCATCCACATTATTGGAATAAAGAATATCCATGGCGTCAATAATTAAGGCGGCATCGGTGGCATTCTTTCCGGTGGTGTAACTGTACTGCTGAATCGGGGTAATGGAATAGTTAAGTAATACCGTTTTCCAGGATCCCAGCTGGGGTTTGGTCCAGTCACCGTAGATGCGTTTAAACGTTGCCATCCCAAGGTTGGAAATTTCATCGAAGATATATTTGATATATTTATCCGAAACATTATCGGCGTCAATTAAGACGGCAATTTTCATATCATTTTTCATGGGTCACCTTTTCTATTTCGTTGGTTTCGATCACTTTGTTAGTCTCAGTATAATTGAAATCACGCTTTTTTACAACCGACCGCCGCCACAAAAAAATAACTGATCAATTCTGATCAGTTGAGGTTGTCGATAAACTACCGTACCGACTAATTGTTAATCTGTTGTATGCGCACAATTCGTACAGTTGCTATTAAAGATTCGGCTAATTATAGGCGTTTCAGCGCAACTGTTCGCCTTGAGGCACAGGGTCTGCCCTTTGGGTACAACATGATCTAACAATTGTCGGTACTGGGTTAGCTTTTTTGACAGTTTGTAGGGGCGATCCGTGATCGCCCGCAACTAAATTTATGCCGAGACATCCGTGATGACCAGGGGCTCAGACCCTTGCCCCAAGCGGCAGTGAATCAGGGCTGGTCGTAAAGATGCTCTTCTTCCCGGTCATTGGTCAGATTCAGTTTGTCCAGCACAAAGAAGATCAGACTTAAAATCATCCCAACCACGGCGGCCAGAACCATCCCTTTGAGCTGGATACTGCCAAAGGTAACCGCAATCCCGGATAAGCCCACCACAAACACGACTGAAGTCAGGGCCAGATTACGGGATTTGCCATAGTCAACCTGGGCATCAACCAGAATTCGGATCCCGGCGGCGCCGATCATTCCATATAAAAGGAACGAAATCCCACCGATAACCGGACCGGGAATGGTGGAAATCAGCATCGACAGTTTACCAACAAACGAGCAGACAATCGAAATAATTGCCGCACCAGCGATGACCTGGACCGAGTAGACTTTGGTGACCGCCATTACGCCAATGTTCTCGCCGTAGGTAGTGGTTGGTACCGAACCAATTAAACCCGACAACATGGTCGAAAAATTATCGGCAAACAGGGAGCGGTGCAAACCGGGATCTTTTAGCAGATCTCGTCCCACTACCTTGCTGGTGACAATCTGGTGACCAATGTGTTCAGAGGCAATAACCAGCAGTACTGGCAAAATGATAATAATTGCTTCTAAATTAAATTGTGGGAACTGGAAGTTTGGCAGCGAAAACCAGGGGGCCTCTGCGACGGCCTCATAGGTAGCCGGGCCAACCACACCGGTGATCAGAGCCGTGATGTAGCCAGCCACAATCGCAATCAGGATGGGGATAACTGCCAGAAATTTACGGAACATCACCGATCCAAAAACGGCGAAGGCCAGGGTCACCAGAAAAACAATGACATTTTCAGGAACAATGGCGGTTACCACTTGTTCATAAAGACCGGAAGCTTCGTCCAAAACGTAACTGGTGCTACTGACGACTCCAGCCGTGCTGGCAGCGGTCCCAGCCAGCTCCAGACCAATCAGCGCTACTACCGGGCCCATGGCCGCTGGAGGCAGCACCACATTGATCCATTCAATGCCGAACTTATAAATAATCCCAGCCAGGATACAGCCGCATAAACCGACTACCACAAAACCGCCGAGGGCATAAGAATACCCCCAGGTGGCAATAACAATACCGGCTGGCGCCAGAAAGGCAAAACTGGAACCCAGGTAAGCCGGGGCCTTACCCTTGGTGATCACCATAAACAACAGGGTACCCACACCATTCATAAAGAGTACGATGGCCGGGTTGATTCCAAAGAGGAAGGGAACCAGAACTGATGCGCCAAACATGGCAAACATATGTTGCAGGCTCAGTGGCACCAACATATTCAATGGCACCTTTTCCTCCACTTGTATAATTCTTCGATTGTCCAAAACGTTTCCTCCGTTCTTTTCATTTTCCTTTGAGATTATAACACAGGAATGAAGCAGAGCAAAGACTTTATACAATTAAATGAATAATAATAAAAAAATCCAGTTACCGGCCAGTTGGGAATATTTACCCGCTTGCCAACCTGTGATACAATGCAGCTAAAGCTAAAAAATGAAGGAGTCCTAGAATGCGAATTTCAGTTGATACCAAAATATATGCCGTCATCGGCGATCCCATTGTGCAAAGTTTATCGCCCCAATTGCATAATGGACTGTTTAAAGCAATCGGGGTGGACGCTTTATACCTGCCGATTGCTGTTAAGTCTGAAGATTTAGGAAAGCTGGTGGATGGTTTTCGGCTAATGAATGTGGGCGGATTTAACATCACCAAGCCCCATAAAATGGAAATCATGAAATATATCGACCAACTGGATCCTTTGGCAGAGAAAATCGGGGCGGTGAATACGGTGGTTTGCCGTGATAAAAAAATGATCGGCTACAATACGGATGGGAATGGCTTTATTAAATCAATTGAAACAAAAATTGGTAAGATTCCCAGATCGGAATTGACCATTCTGATTCTCGGTTGTGGGGGTGCGGTTAAGTCGGTGGCGATGGCTTTGGCAGATTGGGGCATCCAAAAGGTCATCATTGCCAATCGTACAGTGGCTAAAGCAAAAGAGCTGGCCAGTCAAATTAATGAGAGTTGGCCGGGAAAAGCCCAGGCCATTGACATGAATGCAGAGTCCTTAAAAGCAGCCGTTAATGAAGCTGCGGTAGTGGTCAACGGAACCAGTTTAGGAATGGCCGATACCGCCTGGCAAACGCCGCTTGACAAAACGCTCCTGAAAAAAGAATTGCTGGTATATGATATGATCTACAGCCCGGCGGTGACCCAGTTAATGAAAGATGCCCGGGAAATCGGGGCACAAACTGAAAATGGGCTGGAAATGCTGTTGTACCAGGGACTATTAGCCTTTGAATTATGGACCGGAGTGTTTCCGGATCCGGTTTTGGGCAAAAAATTACTGGAGGAAGGGATAAATGAAAACTGAAAAAAAGTGTGTAGCATTGATTGGCTTTATGGCAACGGGTAAAACCACCATCGGTTCCTTGTTGGCCCGGGAACTGGAATATGATTTTGTCGATACCGATGCCTTAGTGGAAGCGGAGCTGGGGATGAAGATAACCGATATTTTTGCCCAGCTGGGGGAAGATGCCTTCCGGGACGCCGAACATGAGGCGTTAAAAAAGGCCTTAACGATGGAGAATATTGTTTTGTCCACCGGCGGGGGAATCATTCTGTTTAAAAGAAATCGAAAATTGTTGGCTGAAAAGGCCTTTGTAGTCAGTTTGTCAGCTCAGCCGGAAACCATCTATTGCCGAATTAAGGGCGATGATACCCGCCCTTTGCTAAAGAGTGAAGATCCGCTGGTGCGAATCCGTCAACTGCTGGCCGAACGTCAGGAGTATTACGATGTTTGTGATTTTAAAATATCAACCGAAACCTGGACTGCCGAGGGATGCTGTCAGAAAATAAAAGAAGCCTTTAACGATCATCGGGCAAAATAGTTTACTGAACGAATCAGGAAGAAAACGAGACAAAAAAATACACCGATCAACTGATCGGTGTTATGCTTCGTTACTTCATGGCTTTCAGATCGCAAATATAGCAATCCGTCAGTCGTTGAACCGCATCGGGGTTTTTGACAGGCCAGGTGGTTTCCAGTGCCTCGCAATGCCCCGTGGAGGTTTCTTCATCAAAGACAAAATCAATACAGCCATTGCATTTTTTATCCTTTGTTTTTTTAATCAACTCAAGAACAGACTCGTTTACAAATTCTCGAAATTCCTTATAAGCGATTGTTTTATGATTTTCAAATATGCTCATCACTTCACCTGACTTTCTGGAAATAAGATTATCGGATGGGCAATTAAATTCTTTGTTAATAACCAATCCTTTACTAAACTTATAGTAACCCATAAATGAAAAAAAACAAGATAATATTTTGTCGTATTTTCATTTTAAGAAAATAATTTAAAACGAAAAAAAATGATTGAAATTCTTTTTAAGCTGTGTTATCATTTATGACAGTGTCCTGTGGGGCGCTAATAAGATGCGCTGAATCTTTGATTTGGTGTGAATCGCTTAGTTATCTCTATTGCATTAGGGGTACAATCCTTACAACCAAATAAACTATTTTTTCGCCGAAGTGATGGAATTGGCATAAGCAGAGAACCCAAATCTTTGATTTGGTGTGAATCGCTTAGTTATCTCTATCGCATTAGGGGTACATCCTTACAACCAAATAAACTATTTTTTTCGCCGAAGTGATGGAATTGGCAGACGTGACGGACTCAAAATCCGTTGTGAGTGATCACGTGCGGGTTCGAGTCCCGCCTTCGGCACCACTTTTGCTCCCTTAGCTCAGTTGGCTAGAGCACCTGACTCTTAATCAGGGTGTCCAGAGTTCGAGTCTCTGAGGGAGCACCAATAATAGCGCATAACAGAGCCGTTTGAGGGCTCTGTTTTTTTTACGTCTAATTTGTAATACTTGTAATTTACGGTGCGTTATGGCTATTAAGTGGCGGTTGGAATGGCGACCCAAATATGGGGATTGAAAAAAAGCGGAGTTGTTTTAATTGATGGTTTAAGTACATATCGGCAATAATTAAAGCGTAACGGGCGCTTGAGTATTACTCAGCAAACTGTTATAATTACACGCAATTAAGATTTATGAGGAGAGTCAAATGGAATCAACAGAAAAAAATGCGTGTTCTTATTTAAACTGCGGTTTTAATGTCAATGGACGTTGTCCGGACATGGATGTCTTAAAGAATCCATATAAAGAGACCGGCTGCATTTTCTATAAAAATAAGAATATCCAGACAGATGATAAAAAAAGCGAATAAAAACACCGAAAGGTGTTTTTTTATATTTTTTGAAAAACATTCGCAGCCGTTGCAAATGCAACGGCATAATCACGTACCCCCGGATATAATAGCAACATACCAATGAGGTAGCGACATCAAAATTGTTAAAACTAAATGTTATGATGAAATAGAATTTTCAGGAGGATAATCGTATGAGTATGTTTTGTTATCAGTGTCAGGAAGCGGCCAAAGGAAAAGGCTGTAGCGTTAAAGGGGTTTGTGGTAAAAGTGAAGAAGTTGCTAAACTCCAGGATCTATTGATTTATACAGTTAAGGGGATTTCCGAAATTGTCGTAAAAGGCGAATTGGAAGCCAAAGAGTTGGGCGAAGTCAATCATGAGGTATTAAGAAGTCTCTTTATGACCATCACCAATGCGAATTTTGATGGAGATGCCTTTGTTAAAGAAATAAAGAAAATGACCGTGCTGAGAAATCAGCTGCGGGATATGGTGGATGCCGCCAATAAAAAGAATAACCCCGGTTTCTTCCAGAAATTGCTGGGCTTAAAGAAAGAACAAACGGGCAAAAAAATAAATGTATCAGCACTTCATGACGCCGCCCGTTTTGAAACCGCCACAAAAGCGGAGATGCTTAAAAAAGCTGCAAATGTCGGAATCCTGGCTACCAAAAATGAAGATGTCCGTTCGCTGCGGGAACTGATTACCTACGGCGTCAAAGGGCTGGCCGCCTATGCCGAGCATGCCCTTAACCTTGGCAAAGAGGACTTAAGTCTATATGGTTTTATCTACGAGGCCATGGCGGCAACCCTGGATGATGCGCTGTCTGCTGATGATCTGGTAGCGTTGACTTTAAAAACCGGTCAGTTTGGCGTCACTGCCATGGCGCTGTTGGATGGTGCCAACACCGGGAAATACGGCAATCCGGAAATCACGGAAGTCAATATTGGGGTTAAAAAGAATCCCGCCATCTTAATTTCCGGCCATGACCTGACCGATCTGGAACAGCTTCTAGAGCAAACCAAAGGCACTGGTGTGGATGTATATACCCATAGTGAAATGTTGCCCGCCCATTATTACCCGGCCTTTAAAAAATATGATAACTTTGTCGGTAACTATGGCAATGCCTGGTGGAAACAGCTGGAAGAATTTGAATCGTTCAACGGCCCGATTCTGTTTACCACCAATTGTATTGTGCCCCCCAAAAGTGACGAAGTCCGGGGTCGGATTTTCACCACTGGGGCTTCGGGACATCCCGGCTGTACCCATATTGAAGCGGATGGAAGTGGTAAAAAAGACTTTTCAAAAGTCATCGAAATGGCTAAACGCTTAAAAGCTCCCACCGAAATTGAAACCGGAAAAATTGTTGGCGGCTTTGCCCACGAGCAGGTTTTTGCCCTGGCGGATAAGGTTGTCGATGCGGTAAAATCCGGTGCGATTAAAAAGTTCTTTGTTATGGCAGGTTGTGATGGTCGTATGAAATCCCGGGACTACTATACCGAATTTGCCCAAAAACTGCCACAGGATACAGTCATCCTAACAGCCGGTTGCGCAAAATACCGTTACAATAAGCTGGATCTCGGTGATATCGGTGGGATTCCCCGACTGTTGGATGCGGGACAGTGTAACGATTCGTATTCCCTGGCACTCATTGCCTTAAAGTTAAAAGAAGTGTTTGAACTTAATGACATCAACGAACTGCCGATTGCCTATAATATTGCCTGGTATGAACAAAAGGCGGTCATTGTTTTACTGGCCCTGCTCCACCTGGGTGTCAAAAACATCCATCTGGGACCAACCTTGCCAGCCTTCTTATCGGCAAATGTGGCAAATGTCCTGATCGATACCTTTGGGATCGGCGGAATTGACTCAGTTGATGCTGACATGGCGATGTTCTTAGGCGCATAAACCAACAAATAATTATGAGTCGATACAGTGGCTTATCAACAACCTTGCCGGAGTTATCCAGATGGATAGCTCCGGTATTTTTTTGGCAAAAAAGTCAAAGCCCCTGTAATTTTAAGCAAAACCATGATAGGATAGAGCAACAAAGAAAAAACATGAGGTAAAAAATGATGCAGTTAATAACAGCTCTTGAAGCTGGTTTTAATCCCCAGATATATAAAATCATCCTGAGTAAACCACGAATAAAAAGCAATGACTATCAGAAAATCGTCATCAGTCAAATCGGAGAATCCTATCATCTGGAAAAATTCACGGCCACCCAGGTCTTTAATGAAAATCTGGCGGCAGATCAACTGATTGAATTTCTTGGCCAGGCACTGCACACAGACTATCAGCAGTATAACGCCTGGGATGATCAATTTGAGTATATCATCCAGATCAGCAAAAAAGGCAAGCCATCAATAACCCGTAAAGCAGTTACGAAAGCGCCAGCCAAAGTTATCAGCCACAACCGCAAAAAAAACTACATTCTGCAGGAAGGTACCCTTATTCAGCCGCTGGTGGATATGGGGGTCTTTACGAAAGAGGGCAAGGTCGTCAAGACAATGACTGATAAATTCCGCCAGATCAACCGCTTTGTGGAGATTGTCGATGATGAAGTAAAAAAACTGCCCCCTGGCACCGAGCTCAATGTGATTGACTTTGGTTGCGGTAAATCCTATCTGACCTTTATTCTCTATTATTACCTGACGGAGATAAAGAACATCAAGGTGCAAATGATTGGTCTGGATTTAAAAAGCGATGTGATTGACCACTGCAATGCCAGTGCCCGGAAATATGGCTACAACCAGCTATCATTTGAACGGGGGGATATCCATGACTATCAGGCAAGCTTCCCGGTGGATATGATCATTACCCTGCATGCCTGCGATACCGCCACCGATTTTGCCCTCTACAATGCCATCAAATGGGAGGCCCGGCTGATTTTTTCAGTGCCCTGCTGTCAGCACGAACTCAATGGTCAAATGGAAACCGGGGAACTGAGCCTGTTGACAAAATATGGCATCATAAAAGAACGAACCGCCGCACTGTTAACCGATGCCATTCGGGGGAACCTGCTTGAAGCCTGCGGCTACAAAGTTCAACTGATGGAATTCGTCGATCTGGCTCACACCCCCAAAAACATCCTGATCCGGGCTCAAAAAGCCAAAGTCAGTGAAAAAAGAAAAGCGCAGGCGCTAAGGGAGGTGGAAAACGCCATGCAGGCATTTTCCTTAACCCCTACCCTGTTTAAACTCCTTGAAACAGAGAAACGCATTAATTTTAATAAAATTTAAATGTAAGATCGGTCAAAAGATGATATAATAAAAAATCAGTTAGAAAATAATAACAAAACTCTCTTTGGTCATTGCGAAATTAAAGTACAGCATTTTCGCAAATACCTGGAAATTCGATAGATGAGGAGGCAAAGCGGATGCTGACAACCTTTGTTCATACCGGTGATTTTCATTTAGGTCGCCCCTTTACCTTTTTACAACAGGGAAATTATTACGGAAAAAACAAAAGAAAAGAACTCTGGAAAGCTTTTGACGAGATGATTGCATACGTTAAAGAAGAAGCAGTGCCCCTTTTGCTGATTGCCGGAGATTTATTTGATAGTGTCAATGTTCTGACCATGGATATAAAAAGAGCAGCCGAAGGATTGGCCAGTCTTGAGAAAACCTGGGTGGTGATTATCACCGGTAACCACGATTACCACGGTGACAGCTCACCCTACAAAAAAGTTGAGTGGCCCAGAAATGTCTACATTTTTAAAGAAGATGTTTTCCGTTCGGTTTATATCAAAGAATTAAATACCGAAATTTATGGGATGTCCTGGGTGAAAAACGAGTACCGGGCCTTTCCTGAACGCTCCTTTAACAGCATTAAACTCAACGATACCCGCTATAACATCCTGATGGCTCATGGCGAAGTGACCAATCAAAGCCTTTATCTACCCATTGATTTAAGAATGATCGAGAAAAAAGGTTTTGATTATATTGCCCTGGGACATATTCACAAACCCGGCTTGACCCCTGGTGGCGTCGCTTATTGCGGGTCACCGGTACCCCTGAATTTTGGGGAAACCGGGGAACGGGGCTTTATTATTTCGCAGGTAAAAACGGATTATGAAAACCAGAGTTTTATTACCAGTAGCGGCTTTAATCCCATTGAATCGCGAAAATACGAAACCATTGACATTCAGATTGTTCCGGAAGATTCCTATCAGGATATTATCAACAAAGCAGTCAGTTGTGACAGTGAGAGTAACCGCCAGCAAAACTATTATCGGATTCGATTTACCGGTTACATCAATCCCGAAATTCAAATGGATTGGATCAACGATGATCTGGAAGACGCTTTTTATTACGTCGAAACAGACATGGTTAAACTGGAACCGGATATTGATCTGGAACTGCTGATCAAAGAAAATCTGAACAACCCGATCGGACAGCTTCTTACTGAATTGGGTAAAATAGCCGAACCGGAAGTCCGTAAAAAAGCGATTATTTATAGCATCGAAGCGATGATTAGCGAGGGGGTTTTGAAATGAGAATAAAAACCCTGACCATCAAAGCTTTTGGAAAATTCAAAGATCAGACCATTGACTTCAAACCGGGACTGAATCTGGTTTACGGTCGCAATGAGGCTGGCAAAACAACGGTTCAAACCTTTATCCAGGGGATGTTTTTCGGGTTTTATAAACCCTACCGCAAAAAGAAAACCTATAGCGAAGAATATGAAAAGTATATGCCCTGGAATCAATTCGACTACAGTGGTTCCCTGGTTTATGAGGTGGATGGCCGGGAAATTCGTCTGGAACGGAATTTTCTGCGATCCAAAGATTCCTTATTCATTTATGATAATACCACCGGGAAAATAATCAACGACCAGTTCAAGTACGATGGGGTAATAAGACAGCACCTGCCGCTGGGAAACCAGGGGATGACTGCCGTTATTTATAATAATACCGTCAATATGCGTCAAACGGCCCACGATAACGAAACGGGCAGCCAGGACGAAGTCCGGGATTCCTATATCGAGATGCAAAATTCCAGCGGCATTGAGATTAATTTCAAAGGAATCGCCAGACGATTGGAAGAAAAGAAAAACGCAATTGGCCGTTCAGGCCAAAGTAAGTCAAGAATTGGGGCCGCCATCCGGGAGCGGGATGAGCTCCGGGAACTGTTAAAAGAGGCGGAGGCCGCCTACGCCAAGGTCGCCGAAAACCAGGAAAAAATTATCCGGAATCAGATGAAAATGAAGCGGATCGAAGCAGAAAACGACTATCTCAGTCAGGAATCGATAGTCAAGCGAAAAAAAGAATTGTTGGCCACCTATGAACGCATTAACAAGCTGGAAAAGGAGAACAACCGTTTATCAAAAATAATCAAAGAAGACCAGATTTATGAAGGCTATAACTATAAGACGCTGGAGGGCTTAAAAGCCATTTCCAATCAGGCTGAGCGCCTCAGCGATCAGATGGATTACATTGAAAAGGAAATGGCTGATGCCTCGGAACATTTAAAAACGATCCGTCAAAAAGAAGCGGCAAAACGCAGCTCGCTGGCCGGGCATACCTTGGAGGGCATCACCGAAGACTACGAACTGTTTAAAAAAGAAGAAACCGAAGTGGCTGAGGTGGATAAAAAAACCAATGTGGTCATCAACATCATTGCCACACTGGTGACGCTCCTGGGAATGGGACTGGTGGGATTGGCCAATATGGGGATGATGGGCACCAGTCAGGGAATCGAAAATCTGTCCTTAACCGTTGGGGTAACCATGGCAATTGTCGGTGTTGTCGGCCTAAGCTACGGCATTTCGGCAACCCTTAAAAAGCGACGGATTTTAAAAGAAAAACAAATAATCCCGATTCAGGAAGAAATACTGGCCAAATACCAGTTAAAAGATGGACCCAGTTTTGACAGTTACTATAAAAAGGTAATTAGAAATCAGAAAGAACTGGAGCAGCTGCAAAATGAAGGCGAATTGATTATTATTCAGCACTCCCGTCATCAGGCCGGTTATGAAGTGCTCTTTGAACAGCGACGGGGAATCATTCGGGATCTGGATCGGAAGCTGGCTGAATATCAGGTTAAAAACATTGCTGAATATGCTGAGCGCTGTGAAAAAGCGCAGCAATTGGAAGAACTCAAAATCCGTTTTAACGGGAACCTGGAACTACTGGAGAATCTGCTGGAAACCGTCAATGGCGGAAAAACAGAGGACGGACAGGCGGTTTGGCATAAAGCCTCCCCAAAATCGGAAGAACTGTTAAGTCTGGGCAAGGAAATTGCCAGACTGGAAGGTGAAAACAGTGCCCTTACCGATGGGATTGGTCTGCCGGTGGAAATAAAAGAGACCATTAAAACGCTGGATAGCCAGATTCAGGCCTTCGATACGGAAATCAGCGCCTGTAATGCAGCGCTTGAGATTATTTCGACAATCCAGAAAGATTGTCATCAGGACTCGGCTCCGGAGTTGAATAAGAATATTGGCGATATTCTCGATACCCTCACCCAGCATTATAAAGGGGTGAAAATTGATGATGCCATGAGGCTTAAAGTGGTCGATCCCAAAGGTGGCGACTTCAGGGATGTTGACCAGTTAAGTGCCGGAACCATGGATCAGGTTCATTTTGCCTTTCGCTATGGCATCAGCGAACTGATCAGTCACGAAATGCCTTTTATTCTGGATGAACCGTTTGTGCGGTATGATAAACAGCGAAAAACCGAGGCGCTCAAGCTACTTGCAGAACTCAGCAGTAGCCGTCAGGTGATCCTCTTTACCTGTGACGAGGTTGAAGAAAACCTGCTCAGATCCTTAGGCGCAAGCTACCATAAAATTGTGTTATAAGTGCGGGATGACCGCTACACTTTTGGGAAGATCGTCTCTTGAAACAGGGGCGATCAGCGGTTCTTCCTGTTTTACGAAGTCGCACGGGTGATAAATAAGTAGAAGTTGCCGAGCAAGCATCATTTCCCGATAAATATTTAAAAAAACAGGAAAGACCTTGCTAAATGAATAAGAAATCCTTTACAATACTAGTAATAACTAAAAAAGGAGAACATTCGATGAAATTAAGTCAGGTAAGAGACCTCCTCGATGCTGTTGTTTTATCTGGAGAGAGTCATCTGGAGGAAGAAGTTCACTCTGGTTTTGGCTGTGATCTGATGAGCGATGTGCTGTGTTTTGCCAGAGAGGACGCCATTCTGCTCACTGGTCTGGTCAACAAACAGGTGCTGAATACGGCTGATATGGCAAATATGAACAGCATTATTTTTGTACGGGATAAAATGCCCAGTCAGGAAATGATTGACATGGCCAGAGAACGGAATCTCCTGGTTATGTCCACAAAATATATTCTTTTTGAATGTTGTGGCATTCTCTACTCAAACGGTCTCAAGGGAGCCCATCTTAGATGAGCTACGAACTCGTCTTTGATGTGAAGCGGGGAGATTTTGACACCGCTGGTGAAGCCTCCCGGAAAATTAAACGAACCCTCCAGCAGTTAGGGGTTGCCAACAAGGTGATCCGCAAGGTGTCCATTGCTGGCTATGAGGGAGAAATGAATTTGGCGATCCATTCATCTGGCGGAAGAATTGTTTTGCAGGTAGGTGAAGAGGAACTGGTGCTGACGATCGAGGATGTCGGACCGGGGATTGCCAATATTGACCTGGCGATGACGGCGGGTTGGTCAACTGCAGGCGATGAAGTCCGACAAATGGGTTTTGGCGCCGGAATGGGTTTGCCCAATATGAAAAACAATGCCGACAGTTTTGAAATCTCCTCCAAGATTGGAGAGGGGACAAAAATTGTCATGAAATTTTTTGTCTAATCAGGAAGAAGGGGGGACATATGGAAAAATTACTGCATTCAGTATACCTTGATGAGGAAAAATGTCTGGGTTGCACGACCTGTCTGAGAAGCTGTCCCACTGGAGCCATCCGGGTTCGGGGGGGGAAGGCGACCATCAATGAGTCCAAATGCATTGACTGTGGTGAGTGTATTCGGATTTGTCCGCATCATGCCAAGCTGGCCAAAACCGATCCGCTTTCAAAAAAAGATAATTATCAATATACCGTGGCGATGGTGGCGCCCGCCATCATTGGTCAGTTTAAACCGAAATATTCCATTAGCCAGATTCTTTCGGCCGTAAAAGCCCTGGGCTTTGATGAGGTGGTGGAAGTGGCTTACGGTGCTGAAATTGTCGGCCAGGCTTTGAAGTATGAGTATCACGCCAAACGATATCCCAGACCGCTGATTTCTTCAGCCTGTCCGGCGGTTGTCAAGCTGATTCAGGTGCGCTTTCCTGAACTCACTGACAATATCTGCCGCTTGAAGTCCCCGATGGCAATAACCGCCAGACTGATTAGAAAGCGGATTAGGGAAGAAGGAATCCATAAAAATAGCGACGTCGGTGTTTTTTTCATTACTCCTTGCGCTGCCAAAGCCACCATGGTCAATAACCCGGCGGCCAGTGAGTACGATAAATATGACCTAATCGATGGTGCCATTGCCATTAAGGACATTTATAGTGATATCGCCCGGCTTATCGGTAAGTGCCCGCTTCAGGAAGGCCTGCATAACACCACCCCGGAATCCTGCACCTGGGCCTTGTCTGGTGGTGAAAGTGACTATCTCAAAAATAAAAATGTCCTCCATGTGGATGGGATTCAGAATGTCATTAACGTTCTGGAAGAAATCGAATGTGGTAAACTCGATACCATCGAGTTTTTTGAAGGCCTGGCCTGTATCGGCGGCTGCGTCGGCGGTTGTCTGACGGTGGAAAATAACTATGTGGCTAAAATGTACATTCAGGACCGGGCCAAAACCATGAAACAGACCTCCATTATCCACATGTCAGACGAATATGTGCGAAATGTTTATAATTCCGGGATGATGCATATTAAAGAGCGAATTCTACCGAGAAGTCCCGAACCGCTGGATCAGGATATCAACTGCGCCATCGAAAAAATGAAGCAAATCGAAGTATTGGAAAGCAAGCTCCCCGGTCTGGACTGTGGTTCCTGCGGCGCCCCTGGCTGTCGTGCCCTGGCGGAAGATATTGTCGCCGGAAAAGCCAAAGAAATCGATTGTGTATTTGTTTTAAAAGATCGGGTCCGGGATCTCTCGGTATTAACCAATGAACTGCTGCAGGTCGAACATCCCACCGAAAAACCATTGATCAAAAAAGAATAAATGTAGCTATAAAGGCATTGCAAAATGAAAATAAGAACAAAGATTGCTTTGGGTGCAGTTTCCACATACAATTTTGTAACGTGTAGGCGAACAGTTCAGAGAACTGTACGCCGTACAGTGTAAAAATTTGCGAAGGCAACGAGCCAATCACAAGCTTGCTTGTAGTTGGCGACTGCCCGCGACAAAGAAGAAATTCGCCTAGCGATTTCTTCTGGTGTATTGTGCAAACTGGGATCAAAGCTCACGGCAGTATCGCAATTACCTAATTTAGTCATATAAAAGGAGAAAAGGAATGAAGGTTAGTGAGTTATTAGAAAACAAAGAATTCAAGTGTCTTAATCCTCAGGTAGGGATTGAGGGGGTCATTAAAAGTGGCTATGTCGGTGACCTGCTCAGTTGGGTTATGGCCAATGCCGGTCATGGCTGTGCCTGGGTAACCATCCAGACGCATGTCAATATTATTGCCGTGGCATCGCTGCTGGAGATGAGTTGCGTGATTATTCCCGAAGGGGCTGAAGTTGAAGAAAGTACCCTGGAACGGGCCATCATCGAGGATATCCCCATTATCATTACCGGTCTTAATGCTTTTGAAGTCTGTAAAATTTTAGGAAACGCTGGCATATAAAATGGAAAAGGTAGCCATTGATCTGCACATCCACTCGGCATTATCCCCCTGTGGTGAAGCGGAGATGACCCCCAACAACATTGTCAATATGGCCCTGATTAAAGAACTGGATTTTATTGCCGTCACGGATCACAACACCGCCAAAAATTTACCTGCCATCATGGCAGTTGCCAAAGAATTGGCCAAAGAAACCGGAACAGGCCTTTGCATTCTGCCGGGTATTGAAGTGACAACCAAAGAAGAAGCCCATGTTCTGGCCTATCTGCCAACCCTGGCGGCAGCTATGAAACTGGATGCCATTGTTTATGACCATCTTCCGGATGTGAAAAATGAAAAAGCGCTGTTCGGCCCCCAAACGATCATGGATGCCGAGGATAATATTATTGGCGAAGTGGATAAATTGTTGATTTCAGCAACCGATATTGGGGTCAATCAGCTCTGGGATCTTGTTACGGACCTGGGCGGGGTGCTGGTACCAGCCCACATCGACCGAAAATCCTATAGTTTAATTTCATCGCTGGGATTTATTCCCCTGGAATTGGCAGTAAAGACCTGCGAAGTGTCAAAAAAAGAAACCTTTGAAAATGTCCGGAAAAACTTCCGTTTTTTTAAAGACTATCAGTTCATTCACGGTTCTGATGCCCATCAATTGGAAGACATTGCCGAGCGGGAATATTTTCTGGAACTACCGGATATGCAAAGGCAGACGCTGATTAACTATCTGGGATCAATTGATTAAGTCGTACCGACACGTGTTCGATCATGCCTGACCGAGCGGTCAGACTCTGCGTATCGGAGCGAACAACAGATGAATAAGTGGTTTATACGGTAGTTAGCTGTGAACTTTACAGGTGTTTTTCGAAGCGCCTGTTTTTTTGTGCAAAATTATTACACTTATTTTGAAAAAAAAATAAATGGGTAGAATTTTTACTTCAAAAAACAAAAAAGTTAAAGGTTTTCATAAAAATCCGGGCCAAAAAGAGTGAAAAATTTATCTGTTATAAATATAACGAAATATTTCGTTCTGTGTTATAATGACTTCGTTAGAAAATATGCAATCACAAGCGTAAAGGTTTGCATGATTTAATTAGGAGGTTTGAAAATTGGCTGAATTAATACCAGTTGAAAATTTGGACGTAGTAAAGGCAATAGTCGCCGAGCACAGAGAAGTACCAGGTTGTTTAATGCAGATTCTGCAGGAAACCCAGGAAAAATACGGCTACTTACCACTTGAACTACAGGGAACCATCGCAGATGAGTTAGGAATTCCTCTGACTGAAGTCTACGGTGTGGCAACATTTTATTCACAATTTACACTTAAACCAAAAGGAAAATTCAAAATTGGTATCTGCTTAGGAACCGCTTGCTATGTAAGAGGCGCACAACCAATTATTGACAAGGTTAACAGCATTTTAGGAACACAGGTTGGTGATACAACTGAAGATGGAAAATGGTCAGTTGACGCAACCCGATGTGTTGGTGCCTGTGGTTTGGCTCCAGTAATGATGATTAACGAAGAAGTATTTGGACGTTTAACCGTAGATGAAATTCCAGCGATCCTTGAAAAATTTTAATTAGCTGTTATGAAAGAGTTGTCCCTTCACATTTTGGATATTACCCAAAATTCCATTAGAGCCCAGGCAAAGCTTGTGAAACTGCTGATTATTGAGTCCACGGCAAATAATGAACTCACCATTATCATCACTGATGATGGGTGTGGCATACCGGCTGATCGGCTTGAGAATATCACAGATCCGTTTGTAACGACCCGAACAACCAGAAAGGTTGGTCTGGGTTTATCTCTATTTAAAGCAGCAGCGGAAGCATGCGGCGGATACTTTGAGATAAGCTCGACCCTCGGTGTTGGCACAAAGGTGATTGGAAGCTTTATGCGAGACCATATTGATCGTGTCCCGCTGGGGAATATGGCCGATACGGTACTCACCATGGTAATGTCTTTTGGAGAGACAGATCTTATTTATCAACACGACTTCAATAACCAACTATTTGTTTTTAATACACGAGAAATTAAAGACACTCTGGAAGTAGAATCGTTAAACGAACCAGCGATACTAAACTGGATTCGGGAATTCGTTTCAGAAGGTCTTGAAGAAATTATGGAGGAATAAATTTATGGCAAAGTCCTTAGCAGAACTAAAAGCGATTCGTGAAAAAAAATTGAACGAAATCAATTTAAGACACGGCAAGAATGGATATCGCGTCGTAGTAGGAATGGCAACCTGTGGTATCGCAGCAGGCGCTCGACCCGTTATGGTTAAACTGATGGAAGAAGTAGATGCAAAAGGTTTGGTCGATGTTACTGTTGCCCAAACAGGTTGTATCGGATCATGTCGATTAGAACCAATTGTTGAAGTTTACGATGCTAACAATGAAAAAGTAACCTATGTGCATATGACACCGGAAAAGGTTGCTAAAGTTGTAGCAGAACACTTGGCTCAAGGCAAAGTTGTCGATGAATACACCATGACTGTGGTTGATGGTAAAGTCATTGATCCAACGGTTAAGGGTTAATTGAGGAGGAGAAGAGCAGATGGCATATAAACGTTCGCAGGTACTGATTTGTGGTGGTACAGGATGTACATCCTCAGGATCCATGACATTAGTAAAAGAATTAAAAAAAGAATTAGTCAAACACGATATCCTGGATGAAGTAGAAGTTGTTGCAACCGGTTGTTTTGGTTTGTGTGAACTGGGACCAGTTGTTATTGTATACCCAGAAGGAACATTCTACAGCCGAGTTGAAGCTGCTGATATTCCTGAACTGGTTGAAGAACATCTGGTTAAAGGTCGTCCATTGGATCGTTTGATCTACACCGAAAAAGGTGATGGTCATCACCCACTGTCAATCAATGAACTGGGATTCTTCAAAACCCAGAAACGTATTGCTTTGGCAAACTGTGGTGTTATCAATCCAGAAAACATTGACGAATATATCGCATTTGATGGTTACCTGGCGCTGGAAAAAGTGCTGTTAACCATGACACCAGTCGATGTAATCAACGAAGTTAAAGCGTCCGGTCTTCGTGGTCGTGGGGGCGGAGGATTCCCAACTGGTCTTAAATGGCAGTTTGCTCACGATGCTGTATCCGAAGATGGCGTAAAATTTGTAGCATGTAACGCCGATGAAGGAGACCCTGGTGCATTCATGGATCGATCTGTACTTGAAGGTGATCCGCATGCACTTATCGAAGCCATGGCGATTGCCGGCTTTGCTGTAGGTGCTTCTAAAGGTTATGTTTATGTTCGAGCTGAATATCCAATCGCTGTTAACCGTCTGCAGATCGCTATTGATCAGGCCAAAGAATATGGTTTGCTGGGAGAAAATATCTTTGATACCGATTTCTCCTTCGACCTGGAAATTCGTTTAGGCGCCGGCGCATTTGTCTGTGGTGAAGAAACAGCACTTATGAACTCAATCGAAGGTAAACGTGGTGAACCGCGTCCACGTCCGCCATTCCCAGCTAACAAAGGTTTGTTTGGCAAACCAACCGTATTAAATAACGTAGAAACTTATGCAAATATTCCAGCGATTATCTTAAAAGGCGCAGAATGGTTTGCATCAGTAGGAACCGAAAAATCTAAAGGAACAAAAGTATTCGCACTGGGTGGAAAAATCAACAACACCGGTCTGCTTGAAATTCCAATGGGTACAACCCTCCGAGAAATCGTCTTTGATATCGGTGGTGGGATCCCCAATGGTAAAGCGTTCAAAGCTGCCCAAACTGGTGGACCATCAGGCGGATGTATTCCAGCTTCTTTATTAGATACAGAAATCGACTATGATAACCTGATTGCCATCGGCTCCATGATGGGTTCTGGTGGTCTGATCGTAATGGACGAAGACAACTGTATGGTTGACGTTGCTCGTTTCTTCCTTGACTTTACTCAGGACGAATCCTGTGGTAAGTGTCCTCCTTGCCGTATTGGTACCAAGAGAATGCTTGAAATTCTGGAACGAATCTGTGATGGTAAAGGGATTGAAGGCGATATCGAACGGTTGGAAGAACTGGCTGTTGGTATCAAAGCTTCAGCACTTTGTGGATTGGGACAAACTGCTCCAAACCCTGTTCTGTCTACCATCCGTTATTTCCGTGACGAATATGAAGCACATATCAATGACAAAAAATGTCCCGCTGGCGTATGTAAACATCTGTTAGACTTCACAATCAATCCAGATACCTGTAAAGGTTGCGGAATCTGTGCCAAGAAATGTCCAGCCGATGCGATCACCGGTGAAAAGAAAAAACCATATACCATCGATACCGCAAAATGTATTAAATGTGGTGCCTGTATTGAAGCCTGTCCATTTGGCTCCATTTCCAAGGGTTGATTTAGGAGGTCACAAAAACAATGAAAGATGTAACATTTAAAATAAACGGTCAGGAAATGACTGTTCCCGAAGGAACAACCATTTTAGAAGCAGCCAGAATGAGCAATATCGACATCCCAACACTTTGCTACCTGAAAGATGTTAACGAAATTGGGGCTTGTCGTATGTGTCTGGTTGAAATCGCTGGAGCACGAGCACTGCAAGCAGCGTGTGTTTACCCAGTTGCCAACGGCATCGAAGTACTTACCAACTCCCCAGCCGTTCGAAAAGCACGACGCGTAAACCTTGAGTTAATTCTGTCAAACCACAATCGTGAATGTACCACCTGTATTCGTAGCGAAAACTGTGAATTACAGACACTGGCAACCGACCTGGGTGTTTCTGAAATTCCTTTCGAAGGCGAAAAATCAGGTAAACTGATCGACGATTTATCAACAGCTGTTGTCCGTGACGAAAGCAAATGTATTCTTTGTAAGCGATGTGTATCCGTTTGTACCAACGTCCAAAGCGTTGCCGTACTGGGCACCGTTGGTCGAGGCTTTACCTCACAGGTACAACCAGTATTTGACAAATCGTTAGCTGAAGTTGGTTGCATCAACTGTGGACAATGTATCATCAACTGTCCAGTTGGCGCATTAAAAGAAAAATCAAATATCCAACAAGTTTGGGATGCCATTGCTGATCCGACCAAAACTGTTATCGTTCAAACCGCTCCAGCTGTTCGTGCTGGTTTAGGTGAAGACTTTGGCTACCCAATGGGAACATCAGTAACCGGTAAAATGGCAGCTGCCTTACGAAGACTGGGCTTTGACAAAGTATTCGATACCGATTTCGGTGCTGATGTATGTATCATGGAAGAAGGAACAGAACTGATTGGACGTGTGACCAACGGTGGTGTTCTACCAATGATCACATCCTGTTCACCAGGTTGGATTAAATTTATCGAAACCTATTATCCAGAAGCGATTCCACATCTGTCAAGCTGTAAATCACCACAAAATATCACCGGTGCTTTACTCAAAAACCACTATGCGCAAGCTAATGGAATTGATCCTAAAGATATGGTTGTTGTTTCAATCATGCCTTGTACTGCTAAAAAATACGAAGTACAACGAGAAGAATTATGTACTGACGGTAATGCCGATGTTGATATCTCCATCACCACTCGGGAACTTGCACGTATGATCAAAGAAGCCCGTATTCTGTTTGACAAATTACCAGATGAAGACTTTGATGATTACTATGGTGAATCCACAGGAGCTGCTGTTATCTTCGGCGCTACCGGTGGTGTTATGGAAGCGGCTGTCAGAACAGTTGCCGACGTACTGAACAAAAAAGACATTCAGGAAATTGAATATCATGTGGTTCGTGGTACCGATGGTATCAAACAAGCCAGTGTTGATGTAACCCCAGACCTGAAAGTCAACCTGTTAGTAGCTCATGGTGGATCAAACATCCGTGAGGTCATGGAAATGCTTAAAGCTGGTAAATTGGCTGATACCCACTTCATCGAGCTGATGGCTTGCCCAGGCGGCTGTGTCAACGGTGGTGGACAACCCATCGTATCTGCTAAAGATAAAATGGACGTCGACATTCGTGTTGAACGAGCAAAAGCTCTGTATGACGAAGATGCCAATGTATTAACCTACCGAAAATCTCACCAGAATCCTTCTGTCATCCGACTGTACGAAGAATACCTGGAAGAGCCAAACAGCCACAAAGCGCACCATATTTTACATACAAAATACTCAGCTAAACCAAAATTGGTTTAATTGCAGTTCGATAAACGAAAAACTCCTTAAACGAAAAAAAGGCCCAATAATGGGTCTTTTTTTGTGTTATAATAAACCGATAGAGTATCGAACAAAAGTAAGCACAGGGGGACGGTTTTTCTTGTGTCAACAATTCGATTAAGAACAATCGGACACAAAAGAACCGTCCCCCTGTGCGGAAAAACAAAACAGGAGCAAAGCATGGAAAGCATTAAGGGTACGGTGGAGCACATCGTTTTTAGAAACAGCAGCAACGGTTATACCGTCGCCCATTTTGATATCGAAGGCGATCTGGTCACCGTTGTCGGGAATTTTGACGAACTGAATCATGGCGAATACTTAAAACTCACTGGTTACTGGACTGAACATAAAAATTACGGTGATCAGTTTACTATGGAAACCTATACCATGGAAATTCCCACCTCCACCGAAGGCATTACCCGCTATCTGTCGTCGGGTATTCTGCCCGGCATTGGCGAAAAAACCGCCAAAGCGATTGTTGCCCGATTTGGTGAAGAAACCCTGGAGATCCTGGACAATGATCCCCAGCGGTTGTCCGAAATAAAAGGCATTGGCAAGAAAACTCTGGCTGCCATCAAAGAAGTCTACCACGAACAACGGGAAGTCCGTCAGATTATGATTCAAATTCAGGACTACGGCATCTCGGCCAACTGGGCAATGAAGCTTTACAAAACCTATAAGTTTGACACCATTTCGGTGCTGCTTGATAACCCCTACCAGATGATCGATGATATTCGGGGGATTGGTTTTAAAATTGCCGACCAGATTGCCAACCATCTCGGTTTTGAAGCCAACAGTCCCGGTCGGATTCTGGCGGGAATCAACTATTCACTGGGGGAATGCTACAACCGGGGCAACACCTATATGACTGAAACCGAGCTGATAGAGACCAGTTCTCGAATCCTTGGTGTCGCTGAAGACGAGATCAATGCACAATTAGGCGAACTGGTGCTGATGGGGCGCATCATTCAGGAGGAAATCGCCGACCAGCGGGTTTATTATCCCCGGAATCTATTTGAAGCTGAGGACAATGCAGCCCTGGCCATGGCCAGAATCAGTCAGATGACCTATAAAATAGCGAATGTCAACATTACGGCCAAAATCAGAAACTACGAGCAGGATATGTCGATCACGCTGGATGATAAGCAACGGGAAGCCATTGCCGCCGCCATGGATAATGGCGTTATTGTTATTACTGGCGGACCCGGTACCGGAAAAACCACCATTATCAACGGGATTGTCCGGATTTTTAAGGATCTGGGCCTTAAAACCGTGCTGGCCGCCCCCACCGGCCGGGCGGCCAAGCGGATTACTGAGACCACTGGCAACGAAGCCAAAACCATCCACCGCCTGCTGGAATATGAATACAGTCAGGATGATGACTTTCCCAGTTTCAGCAAGGATGAAAGTAACCCCCTTGATGTCGATGCCATTATCGTTGATGAATCCTCGATGATTGATATTCTCCTGATGGACAGTTTGCTGATGGCCATCCAGCCGGGCACCCGGCTGATCATGGTTGGCGATGCCGACCAGCTGCCTTCGGTGGGGCCGGGAAATGTTTTAAAAGATATCATTGAAAGCGGGGCGGTCAAGGTATTAAGCCTTGACCGGATCTATCGTCAGTCGGAAGAAAGCATGATCTCGGTCAATGCTTACGAGATTAATCATGGCCGAATTCCGGATATCAACAATGAGTCGGATTTTTTGTTTCTTAACAAAAACGACAGTGATAAGCTGCTCCGGGATATTCTCGAGTTGGTCACCAATCGATTGCCGATGGCCAAAGGTTTTGACAGCATCAGTGACATCCAGGTGATCTCACCGATGAAAAACGGTAAGGTCGGTGTTATCAATCTTAACCGGGAGCTCCAGGCGGTGCTCAATCCGCCCCGGGAGAACCGGGTGCAGCGGGAATTCGGAATGGTGATTTACCGGGAAGGGGATAAGGTCATGCAGATCAAAAACAACTACCGGATCAAGTGGGAAGACACCCTGTCGCTGGAACAGGGCGAAGGGATTTATAATGGTGATATTGGAATTCTGGAAAGCATCAGTAACCGGGAAAAATCCTTTGCCATTCTGTTTAATGACGGCAAGCGGGTCACCTATGACTTTGACCAGATGGACGAAATCACCCACGCCTACGCCATGACCGTCCATAAAAGTCAGGGCAGTGAGTTTCCGGTGGTGGTCATGCCGATCGTCGGCGGGCCGCCCCTCTTTTTAAATCGTAAACTGCTGTATACGGCCGTCACCCGAGCCAAAAAGCTGTTGATTTTGATGGGCAACCAGTACGTTTTCCGGCAAATGATCAAATCCGGCGAATCCCAGGATCGCCAGACTACCCTCCGCGACCGCATCATCACCTATATCAAACACCCGCTGGTGTAAATAAGACAGGGCGTGACTTGAGGACGATACGGATGTCAGCCCGATAGGGATGAAAGACGTCGCGTCCCCATGTCATCCCGGGCCGGGTAGTCTGATATAATCAGAATCAAAGGTAAAATGTCCCCATGAATGCGAAAAGAGGTAACCATGAACCTGAAACAAACCCTCCTGACCTTTCTTGAGAACAACCTTTTTCTCAAAAATGGCACCTGCCCCATCTGCGGCCGGGTACTTTTTATTACCGACCGGTTTTTGTGCCATCAATGTGAGGATGATCTTCCGGTCATCAGCAATCCGACCTGCAGTCAGTGTGGTCGACCAATTTTTCGTCACCAGCGAAAGGAGTGCAGCCCCTGTGCCAAACTCAATCTGCCTTTTGCCGGTGGTTATGCCCATCTAAGTTATGAGGACTCCGCTAAAAGATTGGTGCAGGCCATAAAATTTAAAGATCGGCCCCATTTGGGCATTTGGATGGGTACCCACATGGGGGCTGCCATTGCCCAATCCCAATGGGTTAATCGTGTGGATCTGATTATTCCAGTGCCCCTGCATCCCAACCGCCAAGCCGAGCGGGGCTATAACCAGAGTGAAAAGATTGCCCAGGGTATTTATGAAGGTTTAAAAATTTCAAAAGATCCGGAATTATCTACCAAAATCCTTGTCCGCAGTCGGGATACGCCGCACCAGCTGGGTCAGGGTCGTGAAGAACGTCTTTCCAATCTGACCGGAGCATTCACGGTTGAAGCAATCGAAGTCATCCAGAATAAAACCATCCTGCTGGTGGATGATGTCCTCACGACCGGGGCTACTCTGGCAGAAAGTGCAGCCACCCTTCTGGAAGCTGGTGCCGCCCAGGTTTATATCGCAACCCTTTGCGCCGTTGCCGAGTAGCCCAGATAAAAGATTCTTAAAAAGACCCGCAAAGGGCCTTTTTTTGTGGCGAAGCCACGTAAATAATGGTATGATGGATTAATAGAAGCAAAAAAGTAGGATAAGCACTGGGGGACGGTTTTTCTTGTGCTTTCCTAATTACTTGATAAAAAGTGCACAAAAGAACCGTCCTCCTGTGCGATAAAATCGAAGCATCAAGAGGTAGGAATAATTATATGAATAATACCATCAAAAAACTGCAAGCCATCATGGCGATCGAAAATATAAAAGAAAATGAACCGATGAAAAACCATACCTCCTTTAAGGTTGGGGGCCCAGCCGACCTTTTTTTAATGCCTCAGACCCAAACAGAACTGCAACAGATACTAAAAATCTGCAAAGAATCGGATAAACCCTTTTATATTATGGGGAACGGCAGCAACCTGATTGTCCGTGATAAGGGGTATCGTGGGATCATCGTTAATACCAAGGCCCTCAATCGGGTGGAAGTTCAAGGAACAACCCTGATTGCCGAACCGGGGATCAGCCTTAAAGATCTGGCCAATATTGCGTTGAAAGAAAACCTCACCGGTCTGGAATTTGCTTCCGGCATTCCCGGCAGTCTGGGCGGTGCCGTCACCATGAATGCTGGTGCCTATGACGGCGAAATGAAGGCAGTGATTAAAAGCATTACGGTGATTAAAGAAGATGGTACCGAAAAAACCATTCCTGCCGAACAGTGCCAGTTTGGTTACCGATCCAGTATCCTGCAACAGCACGGCTGGATTCTGACTCGTGTCGAGCTGGGTCTAAAACACGGCGACTGCCAGGTCATCGAAGCAAAAATGCTTAACTTAAACACCCAAAGACAGACCAAGCAACCGCTGGAATACCCCAGCGCCGGCAGCACCTTCCGCCGACCGGAAGGCTATTATGCCGGTAAACTGGTGCAGGATGCCGGTTTTAAAGGCTATGCCATCGGCGGGGCTCAGGTCTCCGAAAAACATAGCGGCTTTGTTATCAATAAAGGCGGCGCCACCGCTGCTGATATTCTAAACCTCATCGGTGCGATTCAGGTTGCCGTTAAAGAGAAATTTGGCGTTGATCTAAAAACCGAAGTCATCGTTATCGGAAACGACTAGGGTAGGATGAGAAAAGGCCAAATGCCCATTGTCTCATCCGGGCAACGCAGTATAATCGAAGTAATAACACATAATAATATATGTAAGGAAATCCCATGAAAATAACCCATGATATGCACACCCATACAACCTACAGCCATGGTAAAAATACCATTGCCGAAATGGTGGCTCAGGCCCGTAAAATTGGCCTTACGGCCATTACCATTTCCGACCATGGCCGCAGCCATCCGCTGTTTGGGGTGCGCAAAAAGAATTTCGCTAAAATGCGGGCCGAGATTGATGCGCTTAATCAAAAATACGACGATATCGATATCTACCTTTCGGTTGAATCCAACATTACTGGTGCCAACGGCGACATTGACATTAAAGAGGAAGAAAAAAAATATTGCGACTGGATTTCGGCCGGGTATCACTATGGTTATATCCCGGCCAGTATCAAAGATATCTTTGTTTTTGCCCTGCCCAACTATGCGGCCCGGGTGTTACCCTTTTTAAGAAACACAGTGGTTAACATGAATACCCGAACCTATATCAAAATGATGGAACGCTACGACATCAAGCTGATTACCCATCCCGGCGATAAAATGCCTATCAACATCGAAGCGGTTGCCAAAGCCGCCGCCGAACACGGTGTGATCCTGGAAATTAACCCCAGACATAATCATTTAAACGCCGAAGAAATAAAAATCGCCATGAAATACCCAGTCAGCTTTGCCATCAACAGTGACGCCCATAGCATTGCTGCTCTGGGGGATATGCGGGACACCCCAGCGGTTGTCAAAGCCGCCGGCATCCCCATTACCCGCATCGTCAATATCACCGACTAGGTAGGGTGTGACTTGGGGACGTTACGCCTGTCAGCCCAGCGGGATGACAGGCGAAATGTCCCCATGTCATGGCCGGGAGTCACAGTAATTCAAAAAAAGGAGTAACCCATGAAAACCATCATCATCACCGGTATGTCTGGCGCCGGAAAATCCCAGGCCATTCAAATCCTCGAAGATCTGGGTTATTTCTGTGTTGATAACATTCCTCCGCAGCTGATTGTGACCTTCATCAATCTCTGTCAGCAATCAGCCACCGAAATTGAAAAAATAGCCCTGGTCACTGATGTCCGGGGAGATGTTTTCCTGGAGGGAAAAGACATCCCCCTGGCTGAGTACAAGGCTACCCGGGAGGATCTCAAGCTGATCTTTTTAGATGCCCGGGACGAAGTGCTGGTATCCCGCTATCAGGAAACTCGGCGTAATCATCCCCTGACCCATTTTGCCAGTAACCTCATCGAAGCGATCCGGGCGGAACGAAAAAGCCTGGAGCATTTTAGAGAAATCGCCGATGAAGTCATCGACACCTCGGACATCAAGGTCAGAGAGCTAAAAGAACAGCTGACAAAGCTGGTTAAATTGGATCGGGATCAGTCCAAACCCAAGGTAAAAATTTATTCCTTCGGTTTTAAATATGCCAGTCCCATGGGGGCCGATTTTGTTTTTGATGTCCGTTTTCTGCCCAATCCCTTTTATAAACAGGAGCTTAGGAATTTGACTGGCGAAGATCAACCGGTGCGAGACTATGTCATGTCGTTTCGGGAAGCGGAGGTTTTTTATCAGAAATTGTGGGATTTGATTGAATTTGTCATTCCCCAGTTTGCCAAGGTTTCCAAAAATACGGTTGAAATTGCCATCGGCTGTACCGGCGGCCAGCACCGCTCGGTCACCTTTGCCTGCCTGTTAAGCCAGGCTCTCAAAGAAAAAGGCTACGAAACCACCCTCAAACACCGGGACATCAAAAGAAACCGCCTCGACCACTAGGGTATGACTTGGGGACTGGTAGGATGAGAAAAGGGGATGTTACGCCTGTCAGCCCATCGGGATGAAAGGCGAAATGTTTCATTGTCTCATCCGAGCAGTGTTGTCGTTCATAAAGACGTTGCGTCCCCATGTCATGCTGGCCGAACAGTCAGTTGCACCATCTCGTAGGGGCGATCCGTGATCGCCCGCATACCTGAGCAACGATGTAAAGACAAACAAAAAAGGATGTGATTTCATGGATATGAAAGAATACATAAGGGAGTTTACCTTGAAAGATATTGTCAAAGTAAGAAACCCCAAAGTTGTGGCCATCGGCGGCGGCACCGGTTTATCGGTGATCCTCCGGGGCTTAAAAAAATATACCGATAATCTCACCGCCATTGTCACGGTTGGCGATGATGGTGGCGGTTCCGGAAAACTCCGGGAAGAACTGGGTATTCTTCCACCTGGCGACATTCGCAGCTGCATTCTGGCTTTGGCCGATGACGAAAACGTCATGCAGGAGCTTTTTAATTATCGGTTTCCCGGTGGTCCGATGGCCGGACAAAGCTTCGGAAATCTGTTTTTGGCAGCGATGAACGGCATCAGCCACGATTTTTACGATGCCGTCCGGCGAACCTCCGACGTGCTGCAAATAAAAGGGGAGGTACTGCCAGTTACCCTCTCCCAGATGGTGCTGATGGCAACCCTGAAAAATGGCCAGGTCATTGAAGGGGAATCAGCCATACCCGGGGCGGTACTGGAACAAAAAAGCCCGATCACCCAGATATTTTTAAAACAGGAAGATACCTACCCCCTCCCGGAAACCATTGAGGCCATCAGAAACGCCGATATGATTGTGATTGGTCCTGGCAGTCTGTATACCAGCGTTATTCCCAATCTGCTGATAAGGGATGTCGCCAGAGCGATTTTTGATAGTCGGGCCAAACGTTTCTACATCTGTAACATTATGACGCAGCCCGGTGAAACCGACGGTTATACCCAGGAAGACCACATCCGGGCCATTGAAGCCCACCTGGATCAGGCCGAAGGCCGATTGTTTGACTATGTGGTCGCCAACACCGGCAATCTACCCAAGAGTATTGAAGAAAAATACCAAAAATGCGCTGCCAATGTGGTCGAGATCATCTCCCCCCTGGAACAGTATGAGTATATTCTGGACGATTATGTCATCATGGAAAACGGTTTTGTCCGCCACGATGCCGATCTCCTGGCCCGTCGCATCTTCGAAACCTATATAAAATAAGGTAAGCACAAAAGTACCGTTTTTCTTGTGTCAACAATTCTTTTATCATCAATAGGACACAAAAGAACCGTCCCTCTGTGCTCCGTCCCCCTGTGCGCTTGTCAACTCGTAGGGGCGATCCGTGATCGCCCGCAACTCGCACCGAAAGAAAGGAGCCGTCATGACATTTTCAGCCATTTTAAAAAAAGATCTTTCCAAGCTTCCCTACGGCTCCAAAGCCTGTCAGCGGGCCGAACTGTCCGGCATGATTGGCGCAGTGGGAACCATCCACATCGAGCAATCCGGTGCCATGACTATCAGTATCAAAACCGAAAACCCCGCAGTGGCGGCCCGCTGCTATCAGCTGATGAAATCCCTGTATCAGATTAAACCAAAAATCAAGATCGAAAAAACCCGTAAATTCAAAGAACACCGGGCCTACCGGGTGGTGGTTGAACAACCATGGACGGCAAAAATAATCTTGGAAGACTGTCAGATTTTAAGTTACAATGCCAATGGCCAGGCGTTTTTTGCCAATCAAGTACCGGAGCCCTTTATCAAGCAGCAAAATCAGACAAAAGCCTACATCCGGGGAGTTTTTTTAGGGTGCGGTTCGATATCCAACCCGGAAAAAACCTATCATCTGGAATTGGTGGGTAAAAAAACGACCATCACGAAAAAATCCGACCGCAGTCCAGTGGTTGCCGGTGAGCAATGTGCCTATCTGCAGAGCATTAAAACGATTCTCGATGGGTACGAGATCAAGTCCAACCTGATCCATCGCAAAGCCCATTGGGTGCTCTACCTCAAAGAAGGGAGCAGTGTGGCCGATTTTCTCAGCGTCATCGGAGCCCATCGTGGCCTGCTGGAAATGGAAAACATCCGGATTGTCAAAGAAATGCGCAATGACGTGAATCGTCAGGTCAATTGTGAAACCGCCAATCTCAATAAAACCATTGCCGCCGCCTACGATCAGGTTGCCGATATTATGCTGATCAAAGAGCAGTTTGGCTTAAAAAATCTGCCCAAAAATCTCTACGACATTGCCGAACTGCGGCTTAACTACCCCGATGCCAGTATCAAAGAGCTGGGTGAACGCCTGGACCCCCCCGTCGGCAAGTCCGGGGTCTATCACCGCCTCAAAAAACTCAACCAGATCGCCGCCGACCTCAAACACCGCTAACCAGATCGCCGCCGACCTCAAACACCGCTAGGGCATGACCTCAACCATCCTTTACAGGATGGTTTTTTTATGTCATTTTTTCCTAGAAACTGCCATTTAAGGAGTGTACCACTATTTAGGTAATTACCAAATGAAAAAGTCGAACGATGATTGCTTTGGGAGCAGTTTCCACAAACAATTTCGTAACGTGTAGACGAACAGGCGATAGCCTGTACGTCGTACAGTGTAGAAATTGTTTCGTGCGAAACTGGGCGCAAAGCTCACGGTAGTTTTGCAAGTGGCCACTATTTAAAGAAAGGAGGACAAGCGATGCAATGAAAACAATTCTAGAATCCCTGCCCACGGTGTGTGGGGTGATCGGGTCGGTGCTTGGTTTTCTTTTAGGCGGCTTTGACGGGTATTTGTATACCCTGCTGGGCTTTATCCTGATTGACTATTTAACCGGTCTGGCCCTGGCAGCAACCCGGCGGCAGGTATCCAGCCAAATTGGTTTTAATGGAATTCTCAAAAAAATGATGATCGTTGTCATTGTCGCCATGGGTCACCTGTTAGATCAGAACCTGCTCGGCGGCGGTGCGACACTCCGCACAGCGATGATTTTTTTCTATCTGGCCAATGAAGGCATCAGTATCACCGAAAATCTGGCCGCCCTGGGTTTTCCGATTCCCGCCAGCCTCAAAAAAGTTCTGGCCCAGTTGTCCGAGGAAGAATGAGTAGGGTATGACTTGGGGACGTTACGCCTGTCAGCCCAGCGGGATGAAAGGCAAAATGTCCCCATGTCATGCCCGAGCTACGCTGTAGCGATGACAAACAAAATGTCCCCATGTCATGCCCGAGCTACGCTGTAGCGATGACAAACAAAAAGTCCCCATGTCTCCCCATGTCTCAAAAAAATTAAAACGAATAGGAGAATATCTATGTGTATCAACAATGAACAATTAACCTCCCATTTTAACCGTCAGGAGTTTAAATGCTGCTGTGAAGGCCGTTATTGTAATGGCTTCCCGGCGGAAATGAACCCAGACCTGGTCGGTCAGCTGGAAGCCGTCCGGATGGTGCTGGAAAACCCGATCATCATCACCTCCGGGGTCCGCTGCCCGGTTCGCAATGAAGAAGTCGGGGGGATTCCCCATTCCCGGCATCTCTTTGGCGATGCGGCTGACTGCTATGCCCCGGGGCTCTCAGTTCATGCTTTGGCCGCCGCTGCCATCGCTGCCGGGCTTGGCGTGATCATTTACGAAGATGAGGGTTTTTGCCATCTGGAAATTTAACCAGCATTTATAGGGTATGACTTGGGGACGTTACGGATGTCAACCCGATCGGGATGACGTACGAAATGTCCCCATGTCATGACCGAGCCACGCTGTAGCGATGACAAACAAAATGTCCCATATCCAAATACTTAAAAAAAGATGGCACCTTTTTCCAGTTCATTCCATTTATAAGTATAACCGATGAAAGGAGGTACACAAAATGCCAGTAACTACTGATTTTATCAGCAATAAGCTCCAGGTTCGTTCGAACCATGGGGTGGTCGACGGGAAAGAAGTGATTAAGTCAAAAACTTATTCTAATCTGAAAGAAACCGCCGTTGATGATGATATTTACGCTGTGGCTGAGGCACTTGCCAGCTTGCAGGTTCCCACCATGGAAGAAGTACTCAAAGTCGAAACCACCCTACTGATTCCCGGGGTGTAACCCCCATATAATATGAAGAAAGGAGGTAAAATATGGCCGATATTAAAGCAACCATGGTTTTTGCCCGTGCCGATGGCAAAAACGCAACCATTTCCGTATCAGATGCCGATCCGGCGGTGACGCCTGCAGAAATCAATGCAGCAATGGATCAGATCCTGACCCGAAATGTGTTTGCCCCAGATAATATTGCCCTGGTAAAAAAGGTCAGCGGTAAACTGATTTCCACCACCACCCAGGACTTTGAAATGACCGTGTAGCAAAAGGCGGGGGAAACCCCGCCCCCCAATTAATAGGATATGAAAAGGGGACGTTTGATGGGGCGAGTCGAGGGGACGTTACGCCTATGATAGGGTATGACTTGGGGACGTTACGGATGTCAGCCCGATAGGGATGACGTACGAAATGTCCCCATGTCATGCCCGAGCCACGCTGCAACGATGACAAACGAAACGTCCCCATGTCATGCGTCCCCATGTCATGCCCGAGCATTGCAGTAAAAAACGGCCCCATGCTTATAAAAAAACATTTGTTCGCAAAACCATTGAAATAACAAACCGATTCATGTATAATAAGAAAAGAACTGATGTTCTATATAATTGAAAGAGGTGACAAGATGAAAAATAATGAAATGATTCGTTTGGTAAAGGGCGCCCGGCAGCGGGATACCCAGTGCCAGTTGGCTTTAATTGAGGGCTTTAAACCCTTGATGCTCTCAATGATCAGGCGTTATGTGTACGAAGTGGACGCTGTTGACGACTACCTCAGCGAAGCCGCCATCGTTCTGCTCAATGCCGTAGAAACCTATAATGAAGACCGGGGCGTGCCCTTTTCCGGCTATCTCAAAAAAGAGTTGTTCTATTATTTTGTCAATGTGGCCAAAAGCCATAAAAATTGCACCTCTCTTAATTTTTCAACCGGCGATGACGAAAATCTTTCCCTGCTGGAGGTTCTGCCCGATCCCGCCGATATTGAAGGTGACTATGTACGGGCGCAAGACCTCTTGGCCTTACGGCAGTATCTGCCCTGCTTAAGGGAACGGCAGCGCTGGATTATTGAAGAACACTATGGCAAAAACCGCAGCTTCCGGGAAATCGCCGCCGCTTTGGGGGTTAGTGCCAACAGCCTGGTCAAACTCCACCGCCGGGCCATTGCTGATCTGCGTACCCATTTCGGCCTCAACCTGATCAACTGACAGGATAGGGCGGGGAAGCACAAGGGGACGGTTTTTCTTGTGTCAACATATTATTCATTCAAAAAGACACAAAAGAACCGTCCCCTTGTGCTCTATTCATTCAAAAAGACACAAAAGAACCCCCTTGTGCTGCAAAAAAGACCACTCACACGAGTGGTCTTTTGCTTTAGTACAGGCTGTTCTTTAAGTTATTAATCTCTACCTTGAGCTTGTCGGAGATTTCATTGAGCATCGACAGTTTTTCGTTGATCTCAACCATGGCGGCCTGATGCTCGCCGATGATTTTATAGGATTTGGCCGCCTGCGATTCCACCGAATTCATGCTGACCACAATGCTGTCCAGAATACTTTCAATCTTCTTGGCTGAATCCACACTCATGACCGCCAGTTTACGAACCTCATCGGCAACCACATTAAAGCCCCGGCCAAATTCCCCGGCCCGGGTAGCTTCAATGGCTGCATTAAGGCCAAGCAGGTTGGTCTGAGTCGCCACATCCCGGATAAACTTAAGAATCGAGTCGGTTTCCTTGACCTTGTTTTTGGAAATAGTGGAAGATTCCAGCAGTTCGTCAGAGGCTTTTATCAAGGCTTCAATCTGAACTGAGAAGTTATTGACCACGTCGGTAACCGCCCGGATATTTTCAAACATATTTTCCGAAATATGCTGGAAGTTCTCGGTTTCATGAACCAGCAGACGGTTATGATGGCCCATTTTGGAAATGGAGTTGGCAAAAACATACAGCATATCCGCTGCGGCATTGATTTTATCCCGGGGGACAATCGTAATTTTTCTTAGGGCGGCGATATACTCATCCTCATCGACCCCGATTTCCCGGGCGATTTTTCTAAACTTGTCCTCATCCGGTGGTGCATCAAGCACCTGTCCACCAAGAATTGCCCCGATCTGCACCCCATCTACGACAATTGGCGCCGCAAAATCCACCAGTCCGGCATGACAGGAGTAAACCGCCGGTTTGCCAGTGGTACCCGCTTTTTTACCACCATTGACATCACAGGAAATACAGCGTTTGTTGCCTTCGGCCGAGCCCCGGGTGTATTTCATGCAAAAATCGGTAAAGTTACTGGGCTCGGTAATCGACCCCTTGACATTATCAACAGAAATACTGGCCATCCCCAGAGCCTTGGCAAAACTATCCTGAAACTGCTGCAAAACGTGTAAATCAATGAGCTCATCGACAGTGTAGCTTAATTTCTTCTCCATTTTAAAACTCCTTCATAAAAAATTATCCCAAAGACATCATTTGTGTAATACTGATATCGTGTGCATAAGAAAGTGTATTAATACTTATATTCCCATAGTAGATACATTCTATCATGTCATTATAAAAAAGTCACCTATAAACCTTAACCCCCCGGAGATAAAAATTTACCCACCAGCTGGTAGGGCGTGAAAAGGGGACGTTACGGATGTCAGCCCGATAGGGATGACGTACGAAATGTCCCATTGTCATGACCGGGAGCCGCTGTAAATGTAAAATAAGAAATGTCCCATTGTCACATCCGGGAATCGCCGTAGCTTATGCGCTCCCTTGTGCCCAACCTTAATTAACCATAAAATTATAAATTTCTACCCGACCTATGCTATAATATAAAGAAGAAAACCGATCAACCAAAAAAATTCTGGCACATAATCTGCCACACCTTGCCTTTTTCCGATTTATCACAGATAATAGGCAGTATGCGAACCGTCCCCTTGTGCGGTTGTGCGCTTTTGCAAAATATTTTTAAATCCATGCAATAAAACGTTAGCTTAAAACGTTACTATAATGTTGGGGGTTATCCTGATGAAGCTTTTTCTTTCGATGATGGTATTAAACGACACCGTCAGTACAGAAAAACAAAAACTGAATATCGATGAAACCATCTTCACCCGGATTGCCAATGATGATATGGCGGCCTTTGAAGAGTTATACCGTCTGACGGAACGCACCGTCTACGCCTTTGTATTGTCAACCTTAAAAAATCATGACGATACCCTCGATGTGGTTCAGGACACCTACTTAAAGATTCGAGCCGCCGCCCATCTCTATCAGCCCATGGGTAAACCGATGGCCTGGGTGTTTACCATCGCCCGGAATCTTTCAATCAGCAAAATCCGCAGCAAACAAAAAAACGACAGCGTTGAAATGACCGATCTGGAAAATGATTTGAATTTTTCCTACGTTAGTGACCAGGAAGACCGCCTGATAATTCAGACTGCGCTAAAAATACTCAGCAGCGAAGAAATCGAAATTATTTTATTACATGCCATTTCCGGCTTTACCCACCGGGAAATTGCCAAAAATCTGGATATGAAGCTTTCGACTGTCCTCTCTAAATATCATCGGGGGCTGAAGAAGTTAAAAAAATATCTCATCGAAACGGAGGTGTTAAGATGAGCACCCACAAAAAACTAAATATTGAAGCCTCCCTTTCCCGCAGTATCAGCCAGGCGCCCGGCCTGGATTTTGATAAACTGGCCGCTATCCCGGTCGTCAAACTGACTGGACACGACACGATCACCCGGCAAACCTTGGCTCCGGCTAAAGCCCGGAATACCAGCCAGCGGTATTTCAAGCCCATTTCTATGGCAGTAGCCGGTGCGTTGGTTATGATTGTCTGTATCACCACCTGGTTTGGCGAGTTTCAATCGCCAGAGAGTATCATCGCCCTTGATGCCAATCAGAGCGTCGAGATCGTCACCAACAAGCACAAGCAGATTTTGTCGGTTAAAGCCTTTGATCAGGATGTCCAGGAGTTGCTTGATGAAGAGAACCTCAGCCAGTCCAATCTGGAAGACTCGGTGGGGGTCATCATCACTGCCATGATTAAAAACGGCTATCTGGATGAAACCAAAAGTGTGGTGATGATAACGGTCGAAAACCAGAATACTGCCAAAGCCGATGATCTGGCCGTCACCCTCAATCAGGTGATTAAAGACTCGGCCACTGCCGAAAACATCAGTGCCACCGTCGTCCGACAAACCGTCACCCCGGATAGCCAGGCCGTCACCGAGGCCGAGCAGTACAGTGTCACCACCGGTAAGCTCAATGTGATGAAGGAATTAATCGCCGCTGACAGTACCCTGACCATGGAAAGTCTGGCGGGCATGTCGCTGGCCGATTTACTGGCCGTATCCAAGGAAAAGGAAGTCGATCTCACCAAGGTGATTGTTGTCGATGAACCGGAAAAAGAGACCAAGGAAGTCACCACCCCAGTAGTGGAAACCCCGGCGATTACCCCACCGGCCACCACCGAAACCAGTGTGGATACCAACGGTACCGGCAAGGTAACCAATACGCCAGATCCGGCCGTGGTTGCGACCCCGGAAACCCCGGTGGTTACCACCCCGGAACCCCAACCAACCACCGAACCGGTTGTCTCCCCACCGGATGAAAAAACACCGGAAGCAGTGGATGACGAGAAAACACCGCTAAGCGAAGAAAAAACGCCATTAAGCGAGGAGCAGACACCCTTAAGCGAAAACGATCCGATCAGCGAGCCGCCAACGAGTGAGTAGGGCGTGACATGGGGACATTTCGCCTGTCAGCCCAGCGGGATGACAGGCGAAATGTCCCCATGTCATGCCCGGGCAGTCCATTAGTTTAGAAGTTTCGTTAATTATATAATAGAAGCGGTTAATCGTCACAGATGCGGGTTCATTTTGGCAACGCAGAAAAAAATAAAAAAAAATAAAATCCGGTGCAATAAAACCTCTATCCTGGGCGTTAACCAGTCGTAGAGTTAAAAAACGTTTATTGAAGTTTGAAACCGGAAAGGAGCTGATCGCTGTTATTCTTGAGAAAGGAACCCTTGATTTAAAGTTTGGCAGTCGGTTTGGTCAAAAATTGAAAGTGATGGATACATTGTTTTTCTGAAATATCAGAATGTGTCAAAGATGTGAGCTAAACCCATTATTGTTTCGGTTTTGTAATGTAAAAATCACGAATTTTATTCAAAAAAACATCGATATTTATTGCAAAACATCGTAAGAAGGTGTAGAATCATACAAGAACGCTCTTTCTCGGTTTACCGTTTCACTGTATTGGCGAACCAGCTTTTTTAAAGGCTAGGATGGTTTGCATAGCTAAAAATTAGGAAGGAGGAAAGAGGGACAGTTTTAACTGTAAACCAGGAACAACAATAAGGAGCAAGATTAAGCTCTGGAATTTCCAGGCGATTAGTGATGAGCTATTGCTGGAACTTCCGGATAAAAAAACCCAAATTTTAACAACGGAGGAAACAAAGTATGAAGAAGATTACTGTTAGCATTTTAACAACATTGTTAATGCTATCCATGGTATTTTCCTCAAGCGTATTCGCGGCTAATGAAGAAAAAGCATCAGCCTGGGATTCGTTTTTAGGATTATTCAGTGCTAAAACAGCTGCAACATCAGATGTTGGCGTTGAGTACCGTGGGCACATTCAAAACGTAGGTAACTATCCACTGGATGGTTCCTGGATTCAAGGCCCAACCGAATTAGGTACAGAAGGTAAAGGCCTTCGATTGGAAGGATTCTGGATTCAATTAGATGGCGATGTGCCAGCAGGCGCACACATTGAATATCAGGTTCACGTACAAAACGTGGGCTGGATGGATCCAGTTCAAGATGGTGCCTTTGCCGGTACTGAAGGCAAAAGCCAACAAATCGAAGCCATTAAAATTTCTTTAGTTGACGACGAAGGCGTTCAATTAGGAGATTACTCAGTAGTATATACTGGACACGTACAAAACATTGGTGATGTTGGTCCTTATACAAACGGTGAACAATTAGGAACAGTTGGTTCTTTCTTACGATTAGAAGCGATCACAGTTGAGATTGTTAAGAACCCAGTTGACTTAACTGAATATGAAGCCGCTTTAGCAGCTGTAACTCAAGCTGATTACACAGCAGCTAGCTGGACAACTTATCAAGCAGTTGTAAATGCTAACGTTGTTGATGAAGATAATCTTCAATCAGAAGTTGATGCAGCAACAGCAAATATTACCGCTGCTCAGAAGAACTTGGTCGAAGTGCTTAAAGTTAAATCTATTGTAGCAGTAAATCAAAAACAAATTGAAGTAACATTCAACAAACCAGTAGACAAAACTTCAGCACTTACAGAATCAAATTATTCATTTGATGGTACTAAATTAAATACACTTAGTGGTACTACAAATTATGTAGCTTTAGATGATACAAAAACAGTGGCTACAATTTACTATAACACTGGTTTTAATCAGGATCAAAAAGTTACAGTAGCAGTGAGTGGTGTTTTAGAAGATGGTACGTTTACAAAGATGGTTGATTACAGCTCGCTTGTAACAGTCAAAGACGTAGTTAATCCTACAATCGTATCAGCTACTGCTTCAAATGGAAATAAAGACGTAACTGTTAAATTCAGTGAAGTTGTAACAACACCTGGTTACATAGCTGATTATACACTTAATGGACAAGCTTTATCTACATTTGGTATTAACACAGTAGCTTTCACAACTGGAACTACATCAGAAGGAACACAGAACCTACCAAATAAAGTAAAGATTTCTTTTAATAGTTCATTACCGGAAGGTAGCTATACTTTAGCCCTTAAGAATAATAAAGTACAAGATCCAGCAAACTTCTATGCTGTTGATCAAAGTGCTACATTCACAGTAACAGGTAGTACAACTCCTCTTGCAGTTGAAACAATTTCTGCAGTTGCTGGTACTTCTGGTACAGTTGAAATTAAATTCAATAAGGATTTAGGAACAATTGTAACAACTGCTAATGCTTATAAAATTAATGAAGTTGGCGTAGCTACTCCTGTATTCAAAACAGACTTAAAGAATACTATTATCTTAACTGGTAATGTTCTTGAAGGCGCTAACATTGTTAGAATTCCTTATACACAAAAAGATGCATATGGTAATGCAATTGGTACAACAGATCTTATAGTTTCTGTAACAGCAGCCAAAGATACTGTGAAACCAACAGTTACAAGTGTTTATTCTTTAAGTGACAAACAATTAAGAATCAAATTTAGTGAAAATGTAAATGTAGCACCTTTTGTAACTGCAAAAGCAAATTACACAATCAAAGATTCTGAAGGTACGATTGTTTATTCATCAGCTGTAAACACTGCTGGCTATTCAATTGCTTCTAACGTGAATAGCGATAATACCTTAGTAGATGTTACCTTCACAACAGCTCTTCCAGGATCAAACTACACAATTGATATTAAGGGTGTTAAAGATGGAGCCGGTAATGAAATGGATGCTTATTCAACAGCGTTTGTTTCACCAGATAAAACTGCTCCAACATTAGCACCATCACCTGCAAATAAAGCAGTTGTTAATACTACGAACAAAACTATTGATGTATTCTTTAGCGAAGCTATGGATTCTTCAACAGTAACAACAAAAGCAAATTACATGTACCAAATCGGATCTGATTGGTCTACAGTACCATCATCTGCTACAATTGACTTAGCTTCTAATGGTAAATCTGTAAAAATCACATTCCCAGGTACAATTAATATTGCAACAATAACTGATATTAAAGTTCTAAATGTTAAAGATGTTGCTGGTAATTTGATCAAAGGTGGTTCAGAACAAACAGGTACACCACAGACAGCTACCGGTGTTGCACCAGTAATTGTTAATGCATCAGCTAAAGTAGTTGCAGATGCCGATAAAGCGACTGTAACATTTAGTACGGATCAGCAAATCACAGCAATTGATAAAACTAATTTTGGTGGTATTTTGGTTGATTCTGGTAGTACAATAGGTACAACTGATCCAGATAATGCTACTGTAACAGGTAAAATGATTACATTAACCTACAACAGTTCAAATGCTGAATTTGCAAAAATTAAAGCAGCTGGAAGTACGATTTCATTAGCTACTGGATTTAATGCTACAGGGACTACTAATGAATTCGGTGACGTTCTAACAACAACAAATATGACTACAGATGGTAAAAAAGTTGCGGATCAAATTGCACCGGAACTTATCGCAAATGCAAGTAATCCAGTTAAAGTGACTGGAGCGAACACGATTACTATGGAATTTAATGAAGCGATTAGTGGCGATAACTTAGGTGAGCTTAAAGATGATATTACTGTGACAACAGCAGGAGCATATACACAAATTGATTCCACTTCTGTTACAGGAAAGACAGTAACATTTACAACTAAAGATTCTTTGTCTGGTGGCAGCGTAACATTAAATATTAACTCAGCTGTTAGCATTAAAGATGTAGCTGGTAATTTATATGTACCTACTACAGATAATAAGAAGATCTGGACTGTAGATTTAACTGGAACACCTGCAACTGCAGCTATTAAAACAGCAGATAGTGCATTAGCTGCAAGTATTGCTTTTGATACAGCTACAAAAATAACATTAGCTGGAGGAACAGATGTAACATTAACAAATGTAAAAGCATTGGGTGCTGCATATAATGGTGCGACCAATATTGACACAGTTGTTGCAAAATTACAGTTAGATATTGATGCTGTTTCAGCATTGAATGGAAAATATGTTGTAAGTAAAGGTACAGGCGCTGCTGCTGGTAAATTGATCATTACTACAGTAGCAACAGGAGCAGCTGCAAATGTAAACTTGACAGGAAGTGACACTACTACAGGAGCAACACTGTTAGGATTTACAACACTTAGTTCTGTAACTGGATCAAATGCTTCACCACTTACATCTGGAAATATGGCTCAATAATAGACATACGTGCCTGTCACTTAACTTATTCAGCTTAACTTATTGAGGTGGATAATTTAGAAACAGAGAATAGAGACGATTCGGGTTCTTCGGGACTCGGGTCGTCTTTTCTTTTTTGCGCAGTAGTAGGACGTCTGGTCATCTGGTTTAAAAATTCAGGAGATTCTGTCTGAAAAAGTTTTCGCTGGTGGTTGCGGTTTCCAGCTTTTGTCTGTTTCCAATCAGTTGCGCCATTTTCTGCCCATCCAAACTCACTGAAGAATTTGAATTCTCCAACCAGTCCCATCATTTTTGTCCCAAAATTGTCGTCAGTGCTGACAGTCGTGTCAGGCGAATTTTGTCGAAATGATACCGGGATGAAGTGCCACCCGATCTGATGCCAGAGCCAGTCAATCCGGACTACAGTGCCAGTCGATCTGACGTCAGAGCCAGTCAATCCGGGCGATGGTGCCACTGGTTTCGGGCTAGGATTAAAAAATCGTTCCAGATTTCCCCACAATCATCGATTCCCTGAATCAAACCATCACTTCAAATACATATTATAATCATGAGAGATCATTGGCTTAAGCAGTCAATGGTCTTATTTTATTTTTTGGAGGAAATCAGTATGGCAACATTGGAAGAAAAAATCATTGAGGAATTAAAACTGGCACTGGAATATCAGGAACCAACCGGAGACTATGCCCAATGGCTGATGGGGATTAGTTTACCCAGTGTGATTGAAAAAAAAGATGAGCAGCTGGTAATCACTGCAAGAGTCGTGGTCAAAACCAGCGATTCTGAATATGTGGATGGGATGGATATTGCCTTTTCCCTGGAACCCATCATTGATCCCAACTACTATCAGAACAGCCCCGACTACCATGGTGGCAGTATTGAAGACAGTCAACCCTGGCTTAAAAAACATGGCAAAGTGATTCTTGAACAGATGGACAATCCCTTTGAAATGGCAGGTGATCAACATGAGTGAGGTGAATTTTCAGGGAAACTTTAGGAAGTATTTGTTGGAAGATGGCAAAAGCAGAGCTACCATTGAAAGCTACATGGGTGACATTCGGAAGTATCTGGAATGGTTAGAGAACAAACAGGGAACCTTTGAGGGGCAATTAAGCCGGGTCAGCATCACCAGCTATCGAAATCAATTGGAACAACAAAACTATGCCGTCAATACCATCAACAAAAAGATCAACAGTCTCCATAGTTTCAATCACTATCTGATTCGGGAAGGTTTTTGTGAAAAATTAGTTGTCTTTCCCAATAAGGATAAGATCAAGATCGCCAATGGCAGTGAGAAAGAAGTCGCTGTTTTTTCCGATGATGAAGTGGAACAGCTGTTGTTTTTCCTGGAAAAGAAAGATTTAGTCTCCCTCAGAGACAGAACCATCCTGCTCACCCTACTCTACACCGGCCTGAGAGTCAGTGAAGTTGTTGGTCTTAAAATTCAGGACATTGATCGGCTCACCATGAATCTTAAGGTAGTTGGCAAAGGTGGTAAATACCGGGAGTTGCCCATCAAACCCGAACTGGCTGAAACCATCAAGAGCTATTTGGAAACGGAACGAAAAGACAGTCCCTTTGCCAGCAGTGACTACCTGTTTGTCACCCAGCGAGCTAAGAAAATGGATACCGATACGGTGAACAAGCTACTGAACAAACATGGGAAGGCATTAGGAATGATCCTGTACCCTCATAAGTTTCGTCACACCTTCTGCACCCGATTGCTAAAAAAAGGAGTGGATCTGACTACCGTTGCCAAGCTTGCCGGACATGCTAACATCCAGACCACTGCCAGTTTCTACATCAACACCAGCCGGGAAGATAAGCAAGAAGCGGTAGGATTGCTCTGAAATATTTGCCTAGACACATTTAGTCCAAAAATAATTGTACCCAGATTGGCGTCAGTCGTGACAATGGTGACATTGGACTGACAGCACTGCCGGGACTGACGGCAAAAACAGGGAGAAAAAAGATGGAATTCAAACTTTTAGCAAAATCTGAATTCTAAAAACTAAAAAAATACAAGAAAAACATCAGTCAGAAAGGAGCCATCCATCATGCCTTATTTTCTAACCGGACTCATCACTGCTCTGGCAGCCTGTGTCATCGTTGAAACCTACCTTAAAAATGATCATCAGAAACAAACCGTCTAATTGAACCATATCAATCAAACGAGAATTGGAATTATTTTCAGGAAAGGAGTCACCATGTTTGCCATATTCAGTACCATTGGAACAACTGCAGCCATTGATCTGTTCACCACCGGATTCATGCTGGGCATCAGTGCCTATGCAGTAACAAAAGAAGCCAAGTCAAAGAAATAACCATGAATTAGTTTAAAGGTTTAAGCCTTAAGAACGTCATGGGGTGATTCTAAAGTGAAGAAAATCATGATACCTGCAAAATCGAAGAACGTCATCAAAGCTCTAATCTCATCACTGGGATTAGGGCTATTATTTTGCCAAAAATTAAAAAGTGTCAGAAAGGAAGAAACATGTCAAAAGCAACCGCAGCTAAACGAATCAATATCGTCTCTTTAAAATTGGTTAAAGAGAGCAGTATCCTCTACAATGTCAGACGGATCAGTTCCCCTACTGAAGCAGCCGGACTGGGACGAAAGTTTCTGGAAGAAGCCGACCGGGAGCAAGTGATTGTCTGTTGTCTGGATACTAAGAACCAGCCTGTTTCAGTCAA
>NZ_DJGY01000066.1:0-11840 GCF_002435675.1 Acetobacterium sp. UBA5834
AAGGAGGTTTTAACATGTCTTTCTCAGAATTTTTAAATGAGAATCAAAAACAACACATTAATTTGTCATTTTCAGCGTGGAATATCATCGAAAATGATATCCAATGTTTTTACGAAAATAGCACCGAAAATAATCTCTCAAATTTTCTGAATCGTATTTTTGCAAACTATCACGAACAATCACCTGCTACCATAACAAATCAGTTAAATGAAAAACGTAAATTCTATTTGCTTTCGCTGAAACCTAAAGTTAAGGATCCTGAGCTTTTAACAAAGTTTGAAAAATTTATCGACATTTTTCTCGAAAATACTGAAAAAGAATTGACTGACAAATTATTAAATTATCCTAAGGGAGCAGGTAAAAAATTTCGCTTAACAAACGATAACTATCGTTACTTAAAGGATTTCTCTGTAGAATCAAAAGAGAACCAAATTTTTCAAAGACCAGGTAAATATTTGAAAGCAATCTATGAAACATATGCAGAGTTGCCCTATGTCGAACGTGAGAAAATCTTTTATTCTGAAACTATTGAAAAAATTAGTGATGCCGTGGAAATGGGTAAAATTATTAGCGTGGTCCTTAATAATAACAAAACTATTTTTCTTAAGCCCTATAAATTAACCATCGATCATCTCTCAAATTTTAATTATTTGGTCGGTTTAACTGTACCCGAAATTACACAATACAAACACGATCAATGTACTACTCTTCGTATATCGCGTATCAAAAGCATCAGCATCAGCCGTGAACATGCCAATATAACAAACATACAAATGAAAGCTATTGAAGAACAGTTAACAATAAAGGGGGTACAGTTTTTAGTTGACGAAACAACCGAAATATTTATCAAGCTCTCTAATATCGGTATTTGGAAATACAATACCCAATTTAATTTACGACCACAGTACGTTCGCATTGAACCTGAAAATATTTATGTATTCAATTGCACAGAACGACAGATTGAATATTATTTTTTCAAATTTGGCAAAGATGCTACAATTATTACACCCAAAACTTTACGCCACAAATTTCACAGTATGTATCAAGAAGCCGAAAAAAATTATTGCGATTAATTAATGTACAGTAGAACCATTTTTGTTTCAGTTGTTTATCAATTTTCTAAACGCCAATTCAAGCCGTTCGCTCTACGACGGAGTGAAGCAACTGTGGCATAATGTCAACCCGATTGCTACCACAAACCAAAACACCGTTTAAACCGAATGTGTTTCGGTCAGTGGTTCACAGTAAGGGCACCTGGGGTGTAGACGCCGAAACAGTGGCGGGGTTCTGGTGACACGTCGAACCCAAAAATAAATAAGCCTCCACTTTCTAGCTAGCAAGCTAGCCAGAAAGTGGGAAGAGGAAGAGTTTCCCCTGCTCTGGCTGAACCACGCCTACCAATTGCCATCGTTCCACATCAGCAGCGTACCTGCCGGTACTAGGACACCCACATCGACAACAGCTTTGCCGCATTATAAAAGTAAACCCGCAAACTGAGGTTCAGATCCATGCCAATATCAGTTAAGCCTTAATCCCCCGCTAAAAACCGATCCATCACCTGAATAAGATACTGTTCCCCTGACCGTGGTGTTAAGGTAACTATCCCCGTCTGATAAGTGATATCATCCGGTTTCGTCCGGCTGATCGCTCCCGAATTAAGCCGGTACAATTTTTCTTGATCATCGTCTTTCCCTTGCATGATCCAGAAGTAGTATTTCCCGGGTTTATCCTGATCATCAGCAATTTTTACGTAATACTTATAAAGCATCATTTCCAGATTGATATTGTAGCGTATTTGCCATTTTGAATCCAATACACAGTAGTTGACAACCTGGTTGCAGTCCGTGTGCTTAATTACGAAATCAGGGATGTAGAAGTCCCGATCGGTTCGGTATAAACTGATCTGGTTCGTATTTTTATTTTTCCATGAATAGACAATTGGCTGGCAGTAGAGGACAACCTCTTCATCATCCTTAGTAAAAAAGTAGGTGTTTTCATTATCGTCGAGTCGATTTAAATATTTCTGACTGATATCATAAGCATACCTCATCCTTTTATTAACATTTTCGGCATATCCCAACCGATCAAAGGCCGTAAACATCGCGAGAAGACAATAATACTCATATATCTGATCGGCGGTAGAAAAACTCAGGATCTGATTCTCCCTGGCCGTGTCGATCTTGCCAACGATAAAAAACTGGGAAATTGCCGCAAACACATTCCGATAATGATGAATGTTTTGAAAGACTGGTGTATTCTTTGGCGGACCTTCGACTCTTTCACCAGCACATTTAATGATACTCCGATATTTCATGAGTAATTCATTCGCCTTCCCGATTCGCTCCGTTACCTGCTTGAGATATAGCTCCATTTTTGACTGCGTATACAATTCAATGATCTTTGTCGACAGGATATAACCCGGTTTAACATGGCTTTCTGACTGCTCAGTCAGACTGACGTTATTGAGCAGGTTGTTGATATCTGTTTGTTTTTTTCGCATATACTTGACCAGATGCTCCAGAAAACCGATGATGACACGGTTTTCGTAGGTGTTATGGTCAGACTTGTTCTGTGAAACCAAGGTGTTCCGGGGTTGAACATGGTAATTATTATAGACGCTCATGCCAGTTGGAAAATTGACCTGTTCGAACTGTTCAACATGCGTGGCAATATAATGGAGGGTCTGGGGTTTGATCGTCCGGAGCTTCTCAAAACGATCAATCCTTTTCATCTCGGTCATAGTAGAACGGATGTCCCGAGTAAAGTAACGAAAATTAAAGGTATATGTCTTTAAAACATAATCGATTACCTCAATTTCCATATCGATCCGCGATTTAAACTGGCTCTGAAAGTGTTCCAAAATACTGGAAGGACTTTTTGTTACTAGCAGGGTATTTTCTTTTTCAAGTATGTCTTTGAGCATTTCTTCGAGTGATAGCTGTACCTCGGTGTTTTTTTCCGGAATGGCGATACCAACCGGTTCAGCAAAATAAATCGCTTCGGTTCCATCTTCCATTGTCAGAATCACCGAGATGTAGACATTCCCAAACATTACATGGATTGCCTGGGACACATCATAAATGAACTCTAACCCAGCATCATTATGAAACATCACGCATTCTCCGCAGACACCTTCTTTATTATTGATCAGCAGCATGATATTTTTAATGTTAGCGTTTGTTTTGATGCAAAGCTTATAATTTTCATTCTGGTAGACAATTTTTTTTACAAGGTGATGTGTTCCCGAAATCGGCTGCTCGAATATGTCAATATCTTCTCTACGTTGACCTGTTTTAAAATAAAGTTTTGTTTCCATAGTTCTTACTTCGCAAAGAATTGATAATATTGCATGTTTGACTCGCCTTTTTTAATAATATCCTGGATGATCCGATTACTTATTGGCATGTTGTTCTTGTCACAGCTTTTTGAAAGATTATTTAAAAACATCTTATAGGTTTCACCGTATCCATTAATCATTGGCAGAATTTTCTGTGCAACTGCGTAGTCCAGTGCCGGCAACCGATTCATTTTTTTGTCAAAGAGTTGACTACCGACAACACAATAGTTTTTAATCATCGTCATTACCCGTGGACTGATAAATAAACCATTTTCCCTTAGTGTATTGTTGATTTCATTAAATTTTTCCACCGTATTATCTTCCATGCTTCTGGTTGAGTTCACACCAAACACATTGGTCAGCTGTTGGTAACTGATTATTGGCAGAGGTTCAATTTCTTGATCGACAACAACATCATTGATATTCAGGTTACCACTTTCAAGCATGATGATCCACGCACGGTCAATTAAACGGGGGGATAATATCTCGGTGGTATGGTCGTAATTAATTGTAGCCAGGAACCGTAAGGTTTTGGGAATTTTTAGTTCATATTGTTCATTTAAATTAATTTCCCGCTTATCCTTGTTCATATCCGCCGTATTCATAAAATCAGCCCAATAATGCTCCATGGGACTCAAGTTTGCCTCATCCAGCATAACGACAAAAGGATAATCATTTATACCGTTTTTCGCCTCATGATTCAAGACATTGAAGGCTTCAAAAACCTTTCGGTTGGCCTGGTCAAATTGTTTGGTCAGCGGATTATAATAACCGATGAAGTCCCGCTTTGATGTCCAACCTTTCTCCACTGATACTTCAATATAACGTGAGTAATGATCATTTCTGGACAAGCCCAATATTTTAGACAGATAGTTACAAAGTGATGTTTTTCCGGAACCCGGCTCCCCGGCAAAGACGGTCAAAAAACCCTGAGTTATGCAAAGTAATATATTGATGACATCGTTTCTTGACATCATCCGATGACAATCCCGATTGAGGGTGGTTTGAACCATATCGATGAATTCCGACGGATTCATAATCTTCTCGTTGGCATGTGGAACACTTCCCTGTTTGGCCATCATTAAAGCATAACGTTCATGATCTGCGTTTTTGGCATAGCCAGCAGCCGCTTTTAATACTTCGTTAGCAATCTGGCCATTGAACGCAACATCCATATAAGCATTTTTGACTTTCTCAGCCAATGCTTCCTTTAAAGAAGCATTAACCCCCGTAAAGCTATCATGTTCAACTTTCTGTCGTTCAATTTTTGCTTCCCAGTCCCTTATTTGTGTACTCAGATCATATTTTTTCTGTAATTCTTCAATTTCAGCTGTTAGTTTTTGCTGTTTTTCCATTAATTCTTTAATAACTTCATTTTCGGTTTCAATCTGTTTTTCCTGATTCAGATCTTCAATTTGTTTTTGAATGCTTTCAACTTCATCAAGCAAACGATCTTTTACCAGTATCATATTATTAATTTCACTCTTAGCAGCTGATAGCTCTTCGCTGAAATCTTCCCGTTCTTTTAAATCTTCAATAACCTGTCCTCGGGTTTTCGGATTGTTTAATATTTCTGTATAAACCAATTCTGAAGTTTCTGGATTTAATACCGCCGTTTTTGACAGTTCTTCCAACACTTCCTGTAAAGCATTGTAATCTATGAAATCATTTATGATTCTTTTTTTTCGGTCCTCACTCATTTCAAGCTCAGGGATCACATCAAGTATTTCTTGGATATCTTTATGATTAATACTTAAATCGATAGATGTTGCTTTCTTGATGTCTTTAACAAATTTTCTGTGCAAGTCTTTATCGGTTATGAATTCTATTTGTTTGGCATTTGCAAGAATAGATTTTGTCGTTATGATTTCATAGATATCACCGCCATCATGATCTGATAATTCAAGTTGATGAATATACTGGCTTATTTCATCAATACGATATTCATAAATCTTATTACACTGCTCTGCTTTCACATTAACAACAAGGCTTTCATTGTCATTAAATTTCCACGTAAAAGGACCATAAATATTGATCGTATCTTTAATATAGATCATGTTAGAAATCGGATCGGGCAACAGATTAGACGTGTATAGAATTCCAGTTTTTTGTAGTTTTTCAATATTTGTGTACGCAGGCATCTCAAGAACCTGATGAATATCATAGGAATCGATATTCTCATATCTCATTTGGTTTGCGTAAACTTGCAATTTGTTTCTGCGTATATCTGTGACTGGCGGATATACTTCATTTATTTGATTAAAATCAACTTTACATACAAATACCCTTGGTATTTGGACACGAACACTTCCCTCACGCGTATCTTGATAGAGGGTTAATTTCCCTTTATACGGAAATTCCTCAGAAAAGTCTTTTTCAACTAACTGACCTTGAATCAATTCGTAAAGGGGCTCCATATTGTCAAAATTGTTAAAGGGTGAGTTTTTTGCTAAATAAGTATTCATTTTTCTCCTCCAATTTTTCACTCAACTTTCCCAGCATGAAAATTCAACTGAAATATTAATACAACGGATACTGCCGCCTCCGAAAACGGAAGTTGACAAAAAACATCTGACATCTGATATGATGTAAATGCAAAGGAACAAAAATCAGCATGGTAAGTTGCATACCACTATGATAAACCAAAACGACTCATCTGAATAGTCAAATATTGCATTTACAGAATCTTTTTAAACATTGAAACTGATACGATTACTCAGAGTTACCGATTAAAACTGGAGTGGTTTCTATCATCTCTACCCACTATAAACTTTGTTTCATTCAGTCTGCTGACTTGAAACGATCACATCAATGATTGTGTTCTTGACGGATCGATAATTTGTCAGAACCGGTGAAACATTATGAATTGCTTGCCAATCTTTATGTCAACACTGTCCATCTTTTTAAAAATTTCACTATGCTGATTCTTTTGCCGAGGACGGGTATACCGGGGTCATCATGCATCCCTAAAGTCAATAACAAAAACAGCAGCATAACTAACAGCATCTGTAAAAAACTGACGTCTACAAGATTATGATCAATTTCGTAATAAAATGACATTTTATATTGACTTATGTTTTTCATTTGTGTAAAATATAAGTCAATCAAAGTTAATTTATAGCAACCATATTTTCAGTGAAGGAGGATCCGTATGAAGTTTTCTTTACAGTGTGTCACACCTGATTCAAAAATTGACACTCGTGAATTCTGTTTAACAGATTGTGGCCCGTCTGAAGGATGCAATCCCGATGATCGTTATGTCAGAGATGAAGATTCCCCGAAAAAAGAAACTAAGTAACGAAAAATACGTAATTATCAAATTACAATTCTTAAGGGTATTAATTAAAACAATAATTAATACCCTTAAATTTTATTGAAAGGGTATCAAAAATATATGCACAGAATAAATGAAAATGTTGTCTTTGTTCAAGGTGCTATAAAAGGCGCATTATACGATTTTATTACAGGTAGAGTATTCTGGATCAATGAAAATTCTTGTGCTGTTGTCAATAAGCTTACAACCACACAGAACCCGATCTTTACTTATGAAGAACAAGAATACATCGATGACTTAGTCAAAGAAAACTTATTTGATAAAAATTACATTGTTAAACCATATATTCCTGAAGCCACAGAATTGACAACTTTAGAAATGGCCTGGCTTGAAGTAACACAGACTTGCAATTGCAAATGTCTGCACTGTTATCAGGGTGAAGAACATAAATCGGCAAAAATACTACTCGATATCGAAGACTGGAAGAATATCATTGTCAAACTTAAAAAGCTTGAAGTAAAACGCGTAGTTGTTATTGGCGGTGAACCCTGTACGTATAAGTACATAGATCAAATACTAGAATGCCTATGTGAAAACAAAATCAAAACTACCCTATTTACAAATGGGACATTATTTAGCGATTCGTTAAAGAAACTAATTGTTCAAAACAAAGATAATATAAAGATCAAGGTCTCGTTGTACGGTGATAATTGTCACTCTCACGATCAAATTACCCGAGTTAACGGAAGTTTTAAAACACTCGAAAACACCATTAAATATTTCAAAAAAAATAATGTCGATGTTGATATTGCAGTGGTTGTAATGAAAGAAAATCAGGACATTATTGATAAGATTGAAAACTATATCACCGATTTGGATATAAAGTATAATGGATACGATGTAATTCGGAATGTATTTGGTGGCACACAGGATCAACATACCCCAGATAATACTGACATTATCTCAAGTTCAACTTTCTTAAAGCCAGAATTTTTTGCCTCGTTAAAACGTTTTACCAACAATACACACAAGAATAGTTGCTGGTTTGGCAAATTAGCAATTACTGAAACTGGGGATGTATTGCCCTGTGTTTTTGAGCGAAATATCATATATGGGAATACCAAGGATGTTTCACTTGAAAATATTTTAACTTCACACGCACTCAAGAAAAACTGGTTCTGCGATTTTAGTCAAGTCGATTTTTGTAAAGATTGTGAGTTTCGTTTTGCATGTCGAGATTGCAGGCCTTTGGCAATGGCAACTGCTGGAAGAAAAACAGACAAAAATCCTAGGTGTACATATAATCCTTATACAGGAGAATGGGGAAATAAGAATGAATAATGCCGATAATCAAAATGGCAACAATAGCCTTCTTTTAATTTCAATCAATAATCTATGGCGTTACAGTAATATCGGTATCGATCAAATTGCAGGCTATTTGAGAAAAAAAAATTTCTGCACAGTTGATGTTTTTTATCATCACAAAAGAATAAGCGAAGATGAGATCATAAATAACCTTGTCCTCAATTATGATTTTTTTGGTTTTTCAGTTAATTCATCTAACGTTGATTGTTGCATATCAGTCGCTAATTTCATCAAGCTTAAACGTCCAAAAGCCATTACTGTATTTGGGGGTGGTTATCCTACAAGGTATTACCGGGAATTGATTAAAGCTAATGCTTGTATCGATTATATCATTTTAGGAGACGGCGAAATACCCTTAGAAAACTTACTTCAACAACTTATCACAGAAAATTGCGTTAAATCCTCTCCCAATGTTGTTTCTCTATTCGACCAGGATAAAAAGCTACCCTATTGCAACGGAAAAGTAGATTATCATCCATCATTCGATTATTTTATGAATGATACAGACTATCGTAATCGACGAAAAGAATACTGCTTACAGACGAAAAATAATATTTGTACCGGAAAATGTGCATTTTGTACTGAACGAAAAGGACCAATTATTTATAAAGAAATTTCACACATTGTTGAAGAAATCGCTATTGTTGCAAATCAATTTGGGGTAAAAAAATTCTTCTTCACCGATGATAATCTACTGGATCCGAATAATTTGGCTGCAAAAAAAAGAATTTATGAATTGTGTACTGCAATCAATGAAATGAATTTAAATTTAGTGTTTAAATGTTATGTTAAAGCAACCTCATTAAGTGATACGGAAGATGATCATAACTTGCTTCAGCTAATGTCCGATACTGGCTTTAAAACGATTTTTGTAGGTTTAGAATCAGGGAATCAAAACGACTTAAAACTGTATAACAAATTAACAACGGTCGATGATAATTATAACCTGGTAAAGATGATTCGAAAATATGAAATAGCACTTCAAGTTGGTTTCATTAATTTTAACCCTTATTCAACTTTGGAGACAATCAAAGAAAACTACTATTTCCTGACGAATATCGAAATGGATAATCTATTCATGTATATCTGTTCTTATCTGAGGGTCTATAAATACACTGATATATATGAACAAATGAAGATAGATAATTTGTTATTACCAGAATACGATTATCTCGATGATAAAAGTTTGTATAAATTTATGAGCAAAGAAGTTGAAGGAATATTCAAATTTATTCAAGTCAATATGATTAGTAGAGTCCGAAATTTAGATTTCGAATTTGACTGGCTTTATTCATTTTTTTTGGAATGTAAAAAAATTAATCCGAAAGCAAAAGTATATGAGAATTTGTTTACTGAGCTAAAATTTGACCAGTTAGAAAAAATAAAAAATTTCTTTTACATTCTATTCGTTGAAAACGATTTGGTAAAAGCAAAGATATTTGTGAATGACTTTTTATCATTTTTCGAAAATCTTCAACCGCGTTTGCTTGATCTTCATAGCGATTTAGTTTCTTTATATATTGAGTAAAAGTTGTACCAAACCACTGCTACAAACCTGAAAACCACCACAACGCAGATAGACAGCAACGGGCATTCTACAAACGCCTTGTAACTGTTAGCGTTTGGTTTCACGTTGAACACAAACGTCGATTAAATCCCTCGCTCTGGCCGGCAGGCCAGGACGAAGGCGACACGAAAACCGTTGATATAGCCCTGTCGGAGCGTGAGCGGAGACTGGGCTTGCGCCAAAACGACAGTTAAAGCCACCGCTGCACCGCGCCTCCGGAGTGAAGCCGGGGGTGAAGCAGAAGGTTAACGTATCGCAGGCACGGTGTGAGCGACAGCGACCACGGTGCCAAAACCCAAGACGAGACCGTCAAACCGTTCAAAAAAGTAAGCCCCAGGCAATTCTTTTTTTCTAAAATTGCCTGGGGCGTGGTCGAACGCTTAACAAAAGCCATTCTTATCTTTAATTGTCATAGGTATCCACCAATTGACCAGCACTGTCATACAACTCCGCCAGATCGCTCTTGCTGTTGTTCCAGGTACCGCTGCCATCAAGCCAGTGAAAATCGATACCTGAATTACTGGCTGAATCGCCAACCTTAACCGAGGCGCCTGCTGCTAAATTATACGACGGGAAGGTAAAGGTCTGCTTGCCTAAAACTGAAACAATTTTCCAACCGGTCAAATCTACCGCATAGGCACTGGTATTTTTGATGACAATGTATTCGGCCTTTTTATCCAGTTCACTGATGTTGACACCGGAACCGGCTGCACCATTTTGTGACGTGATGCCGAGCTGATTGTTCACTTCATCGGGATTGACATTATCAAATTCGTCATGGATCACGTTCCCCTTTAAGGTGTAAGTATAACTGTAATGGCTGGGGATCTGGGTCGTCGTTGTCGGATAAGTGATCACCGCCGTAAAATCGCTGCAGCCACCGGCATCCCGGATGACTTTCTCCATATAGGCCTGATCACCGTCCCAATTGAGGGTGCTGTTTTGTGGGGTGATATTATAAGCTTTGGACACACCACCAAGCGAATCGGCAATGACGTGACCCTGATCCAGATTGGGACTTTCGACACCTGGCACCTTAGCTTCGTCCGGAAAATATCGTCCCGTTTCAAGAACCGGTTCGGTCGCATCATCCTGTAAAATAATTTGTGCCGCCGTTACTTTGACCAGTTGGCCATATTCATTGGTAAAGCATAATCCTGGCGATCACCATAACCGATATCGACCACCACATTTGGCTGATGCTGACCCGACAGATCACCACCGTCAACTTCGATCAGCGTATAACCTTCAAAACCCGAACCATTTAGCTGGCTAACAACCTTCCCCGAATTATCTGCCGACGGTCCATTACATCCCGTAAAAGCAAATAACGACAGGAGTATTAGTATACACGCAACCGTTTCTTTTCCTCTGATGTGTTTAATTAAATCTTTCATTTTTTCTCCCAATTGTTCACCATTGCCAAAAGTAACATGAATTTTTTTGGTGACACTTCGTTATTAATTTTTATTCGGTCTGATCACCCCTATTAAAGAACTTTCGCTTTAGTTCTAGGAAATAGGCCCGAGGTAATTTTACGGAATATGCGAGTAACCTGCAGGTACTATGTGGAAATGGCCAATAATAAAGGTTACCCAAAGGTCGACGATGCAAAGGGACGGAATGAAAGTCAGACCTTTGGCAGAGATAACTCTATTACTTTCATATTTTTTCGCCTGCTGTGCTCATATTCTTTCACTTTTCGATAAAATGTCGGTTTGGTGAGCTTCAATACCTCCATGGCTTCGACCGCTTTTATTTTTCCACTTTTCCAGTCATTATAAACAATATTAAATTCATTTTGATCAATTTCAATTGGCTTTCGCCCCTTATACTTACCCTCGGCCCGAGCAATGGCAATACCCTCTTTTTGACGTTGCAGCATACATTCCCGCTCAAATTGATAAATACCAGCAAAGATGGTCAACATCAATCGACCCTGTGGCGTCGTGGTATCGATTTTTTCCTTATGACTGATAAATCCGATATCGCGCTCATGCAGGTCTTCGACGATTTTTAACAGATCCACCGTCGAACGGGCTAACCTTGAATAACTCTCGATGACCAGTACATCCCCCTCCCGGATAAATTGCAGCATTTCCTGCAAAGCCGGACGTTTGGTGTTCTTCCCCGATACCTTGTCAATAAAGACCCTCTTCACACCCAATTGCTTCATAATGACTTCTTGCCGTGCCTCATTCTGCTCTTCCGTGCTTACACGTACATATCCGATTTTCATGATCCTTACCTCCTGTTCGTAAAGCCAGTCTATCAGTTTATAATGTACACGCTTGTCA